>BBFD01000366.1 GCA_001313065.1 Silvimonas sp. JCM 19000 | reverse complement strand
TGCGCCGGGTGGCGGGGCTTGTACCGTACGCGGAGCTTGCGGTGCCGGACGCGATACCACCACGGGCGGCGGATTATGGGCCACCCCAGGCATCGGTGCAGGACGGCCGCCGCGCATCGCATCATTCCCCGGTCGAATTTGTGGCGCCGGCCCAAAGCGTGCGCCATTCAGATCCCGTAACGGCACCGCGTGATAGCCTCCTGGCTGCGGCCTTCCTTGGGCAAACGTCGCTGCGGTAGCGCTCGAAATCGCATTCGGGATATTGCTGTTGATATACACCGGCTGATTGATGTTCTGATTCAGCACCGTGTGCTGGTAAACGATGTTGCGGTTGGCATTGGCGATATAACGCGGACTGGCGGCATAGGCCGGGCGCAGTGTTCGCCCGGTGCCAGCGGGAGCCACGCCACGCCGGGGCCATGTGGATCAGGACGGCCATGCACCGGTGAATGCCCGCTAAACGCCACCAGCGCGGGTGCATAAACCGGGCGCACCACGCGCGGCCCGGGCACCCAGCACCAGCGGCTATGCCAGTAGGCCCAACGGCCGTAATGGAATGGCGCAAAGCCCCACGGCGCATCATCGACCCAGGTCCAGCCCCAAGGGTTGACCCACATCCAACTGCCGTAGCGATACGGTGCCCAGCCGGCAGCCACCGTCGTGGGCACCCACACCGCACCGTAATCAGGGGTGTCTTGCCAGGTGCCGTTGCTGTCCAGCGCCTCATAGCCGGTCAGCTCACGCGAGACATAACGCGCCGAGGTCGACGCCTCTTCGCGTTGGTCGCGTTGCTCGGCCCACTGATCAAACCCGTCGAGCGGCGGACGCGATTCAACGCCTGTTGCGCCAGATCCTGGCCGATATAGATCACGCGGTCGCCCGCGCGCAGCCGATAGCTATTGCTGGCGGCACCCACCGCCGTGCCGCTGCCCTGCCACACGGTCACGCGCGTAGTTTGATGCGCGGGGTCGACATCGATGCGATAGCTACCCGGCTCTTCAATCACAAAGGCCAGATCGGGCGTGGCGACCTCGACGTGTTGACCTTCGTAGATGGCGCGCACGCGCAATTGCGCGCTGCCCTGGTTAAGCCGCAGTTGTAGCGCCTGGTCGTTCAAAGCAAGAAAGGCGGCACTGGTCTCAGCACCCAGACGAATCGCGGTCGAACCCACATGCAGTTCAGCGCGTGCGTTCTGATCAACCCAAAGCTGGTCACCCGCCGTCATGGACGATTCAGCGGCGCATAGGCCCAGTCAGCGCTGCCCGAAGGCGCAAACGTGACCGAGCCTTGCACTTCATTCAGCCGCGCCACTTCGGCCGGTGGGTCATCCGCCCTTGCCGTCGGGGCAAGCGCAAACAGCACGCTACTGACCAGCAGCAGGCGACGTAGAAAAGGTCCGGACTTTGTAGATGTAGTTTTTTGGCATAAGGCACCTCATGCAGTGGATGCTATGCCTATTAAACGCCCGCTTCTGTCGTGCGGTAGATGACAAAAGCGTAAGCGATGTCACCGCAATGTGACGAAATGTGCGACAACGTATCGCCCTCACGCGTGGGGTGGGTCTGGACCCACCACCCAAAGCCATCGGCCAGGATTGCTGCACTTAGCCCATCGATACGGCTGGGGATTTCAAATCGCTACGCCAAGCCGCGGAGAAATCTGCATTGCGTGCTTCTCCGCGGCTCTGGATGGTGGGTCTAGACCCACCCTATGCGGCGTTAGCCGTTCGCGGCGGTTTGCAGTGCTTCGAGTTCGTCGCTGATTTCCAGCCACGCCAGTTCCAGCTCATCGATCTGTGCCTTCACTTCGGTTTCGCGTTTTAGCGCGTTCTGCAGATCGTTTTTTTACGTTCCGGCAAATAGATGGTTTCTTCCGCCAGCGTGGCCGCCCATCTGGCGTGCTCGGCCTGCAATGGGGCCATCTGTTTTTCCAGTTTGGCCAGCTTCTGTTCCAGCGGTTTGCGCGCAGTGGCCAGCTTCTGCCGCGCTTCGGCCTGCGCGCGTTTCTGTGCTTTGCGGTCAGCAAAGCCATCTGATTCGCGCAGTGCCGTCGCTTGCTCGCTGCGCTTTTCCTGGCTGTAGCGCGTGTAATCGTCCAGATCGCCATCAAACGGGCGCACGCTGCCGCTTTCGATCAGCCAGAAGTCATCCACGCTGGCGCGCAGCAGATGTCGATCGTGCGACACCAGGATAATGGCGCCTTCAAAGTCTTGCAGCGCCTGGGTCAGCGCCTGGCGCATTTCGATATCCAAGTGGTTGGTCGGCTCATCCAGCAGCAATAGATTGGGCTTTTGCCAGATCAGCAAAGCCAGAGCCAGACGGGCTTTTTTTTCGCCGCCCGAGAACGGGGCCACCGGCGCCGAGGCCATATCACCATGGAAATCAAAGCCGCCGAGGAAGTTGCGGAATTCCTGCTCGCGCGTCATCGGGTCGATCTTTTGCATATGCCACAGCGGCGATTCATCCAGCCGCAGCGCATCCACCTGATGCTGGGCGAAGTAGCTATCTTCAGCCCTTGCCTTCCACGCGTTCGCCGGCCAGCGGTGCATTCTCGGCCGCCAGCATTTTGATCAGCGTGGATTTACCCGCACCATTGACCCCGAGCAAACCAATTCGTGCCGATTTTTCCAGGCTCAGATTGAGGCCTTGCAGAATTGGCGATTCAATCGCGTAACCCGCCGCGGCATTTTCAATCCGCAACAAAGTTGGGTGTGGAAACCGGCTCGCGAAAGCTGAAGTGGAACGGCGAATCAATATGCGCCGCTGCAATCACTTCCATACGTTCCAGCGTCTTGACCCGGCTCTGTGCCTGGCGTGCTTTGGAGGCTTTTGCTTGAAGCGATCGACAAACGACTGCAGATGCGCAATTTCGCGCTGCTGTTTTTTTCAAACGCCTGCTGCTGCTGCGCCAGCTTTTGCGCGCGCTGGTTTTCAAAGTCGGCATAGGTGCCGGTGTAATGCGTGGCCTGCGCGTTTTCCACGTGCAGGATGCCGTTGATGGTGGCATCCAGAAAATCGCGATCATGCGAGATGACCAGCAGCATGCCGGGATAAGTGCGCAGCCAGTCTTCCAGCCAGACCACGGTTTCGAGGTCCAGATGGTTGGTCGGCTCATCCAGCAGCAGCAGGTCAGAGCGGCACATCAGCGCCTGCGCCAGGTTCAATCGCATACGCCAACCACCGGAGAAATCCGAAACCGGCTTCTGCATTTCGGCCTGGGAGAAGCCCAAGCCTGCCAGCAAACGTGAGCCACGCGCCTGGGCGGTGTAACCGTCGATGGCGTCGAGCCTGGCCAGCCATTCGCCGTGCAACATGCCGTCGCCATCGTCCGAACCATGCAGATCCAGTTGCCGCTGGATTTCGCGTAATTCGGTGTCGCCATCGAGCACATATTCCAGTGCACTGATAGGCAGCGAGGGCGTTTCCTGGGCCACGTGGCCGATGCGCAAACGCGGCGGCAATTCCACGTCGCCGGCATCGGGATGCAGTTCACCGCGCAGCAGCGCAAAAAAAGCTGGATTTACCAGCGCCATTGGCGCCAACGACGCCAACCTTGCTACCGGGATAAAGCGTCAGATCAACGCGATCGAGCAAAACTTTGGTGCCACGGCGCAGCGTGAGGGATTTAAGTCGAATCATGGCCCGCATGATACAGGAAGGCTGCGCAGGCCTGGCCGCGCAAAGCCGTCGGAATCAAGAAAAAACGGCGTCTGGTTACAGACGCCGTTTGATGTCCCGCATGCAGAGCATGCCCGCGCAAGCGCTTATTGCGGCGCGAGTTGTTCTTTTAGCTGATTCAAGCGCGCTCAGTGGCCGAAATGTCGGTGTTCAGACGTTGCAAGCGGCCATTGGCCAGATACGCTTCGACTTCGGGCCGGGTCAAGGCCAGACCGTTTTCGCCCTGGCGATTGGTAAACAAGTAACGGGTGCCCAGCGGACTGATCCACGACAAGCGCAGACGACGTTCGTGATCATCGTTATCCAGCCAGTTCACCCATTCGCCGCGGGCGGGAATGTGGTCGAGTGCTTCGGGCGCGTCGTAAGACAGCGCGCCATCCACGGCGGCCGGGGCAGATTCGGCCACGTTATTCACCGA
>BBFD01000365.1 GCA_001313065.1 Silvimonas sp. JCM 19000 | reverse complement strand
GGCGCGCGGCCACATCTTCAGGCCGTATTCTGGTTGGCGCGGCGGCTGGCCTTAAGCGGCGCGCTGCGGATAGTCCTGTCGGCGCACCACTGACAGCATAGGTGACAGCACTGACACGCCGCCGCAAATATTCATCGCGATCTCGCTATAAAGGCCCACATCCAGGCGCGCAATCCCGCCGATGCAGCGCGGGCCAGTGCTTGACTAAAGTACAGCCATCGACCACCGCAACCCGCGCCCCTGCGCTGGAGCCATAAAATGACCGCACCCGCCCGCCTCGACAGCGATCCCCGCATCCGCCTGAGCCACTTTCATCGTTACGCCATTGCCTGTGCGGCGGTGCTGGCGGCGGCCATGTTGCTCAATCTGCTGTGGCTGGGTCTGTTTGGTTATGACTTCACGCTGGGCGTGCCAACGCTATGGCAGCGGGCGGTGCCGGTGCGTAGCGATATCAATCTGGATCATTACCCGCTGGTGCTGTTGCTGCTGGCTATCATCCCGGCGCTGGACCAGCCCCGCTGGCGCAATGCCGCTGCACTCGGCTGCGTGTATGGTTGGTGGTGCAGGGCGGTTATCTGCTGGCACATATGGTACGCTCAAAGCCGTGTCGTCGGACTGGCTGATGGCCGATTGGGCTTGGGGCGGCTTGCTCGGCACGCTGGCCACCACCGCCGCATGGTGGGTGCGCCACCGCCAGCTGCATGGCCGCCAACGCGTGGTTTACCGCGCGGTGGGTCGAATGTAAGCGACTGCGCCATCGGGCAGCAAAACGCAGAATGGCCGCAAGCAATGCGGCCATTTTTTTTACATGCGCGTTCCACGTCGATAAAAAAAGGCCAGTCCCCCCAGACTGGCCTTCTGTCACTGCGGTACTGCCCCTGCTCATCCCACCTTGCGTAGTGAGTTCGGTATTAGCGCCCGGGCCACGCGTGCGGGCCGTTCGGGCTTGCTACAAATCTGGTGCAACCGGTCCGGGATCAAACCGGCGCTAACCACCCGCTTAGAACGAGATCGTGGCGGTGATGGTCGAGGAATACGTGCCTGCTGCCGGGGTGCTTTGCGGCGCGATCTGCCATAGACCGAGATGGTCTGGGCCGAGCCGTTGCCTACGCCGGTGGCTGCATCCACACCGACGGTGTTGCCCAGATTTGCGAGCGGCTGGAATCTTTGTACAGCTGGAATGCTACGGTCGGGCCACCGGCACCGGCTTGCAGCAGACGGCTGGATACGGCCGAGCCTGTGACGTTACCGGCATCCAGGCCAATGCTGTACGGGGCCGAGTTGGTGCAGGTAACGGACAGCGAAGTGCTTTGGTTGATGGCGGAGGTCAGCACACCTTGCGTGCCAAAGTTCAAAGCCGACGAAGTGATGGTGCAGGCAGCTTGCAGTGTCAGCGAAACCTGGAATTGCGAGGTTTGCGTGGTCACGGCAAAAGCATTTTGAGCGCCGATCAGGGTAGCAACGATTGCGAGGGCTTTGACGATTTTCATTTTGGGTAACTCCGCAAGGTAGGCCGCCAAGGTTGTTTGCGTGTGCGGTAGTGGGCGGCCGATGAAGTGCATTCTGCGTGGCGGAGATCGTCTTGAAAGCTAGAAAGGGTCCCAGCCAGGAGGTGTCCTGGTAGGCCCGGGGCGGGTGGGCAACGCGGGCAGGCAGGTGGGGGCTTAACAGATGCGGCTTGTTTTGCGCCAGGCAGCCTCTATAACGTGCAGAGATATTTTGTCAGCACGGAGACCGGGTATGACCGCATCAAATACACCTGTGGCATTGGCTGAGCCGCGGCTGGAACAGGGCCGCGCACTGTTGCTGGCGGGCTTGCAGGACGAATTTACCTTTAACAGCATCGGGAATATCCCGGCCTTGTGGCAACGCTTTGTCCCCTGGATGCAGCGGCTGGCCCGACAGCCGGGCCTCGTCGCTTATGGCGTGTGTTTGCCGGCAAATGCCAACGGCAGTTTTGAGTATATGGCCGGTATCGAATTCGCCAGCGCCGCGGACATCCCGGCGGAGCTGACGTCCTTGCAACTGGCCCCGCAGCGCTATCTGGTGTTTACGCACGAAGGCGCCGCCACCTTGTTGGGCCACACCATGGAGGCAATCTGGCGCCAGTGGCTGCCCGTGCATCCGGAATACCGCCCCGTGCCAGCACCGACGTTTGAGCGCTACGGCGAGCATTACGATCCACAGACCGCCAGTGGCGATACCGAGGTGTGGATACCGGTGGAATAAACCGGCTGCGTGTGTGTCGGGTGGAACACCGCCTGGCAGGCTGGCGCGCCGCTCAAGCCTGCTGGCGTTGGCGGAATTTGGCCACTTTATTGCGATTGCCGCAGACCGCCATGCTGCACCAGCGGCGCCGATGCGCTTTGGTGCGGTCATAAAACATCAGGCTGCAGCTATGGTCTTCGCAGTGGCGCACCAGTTGCCAATCGCCATTTGCCAGTAACTCGGCTGCCGCTTCTGCCAGCGGTGCCAGCAATTGCGCAGGCGTGGCATGGTGGTAGTGCGCTGCCAACACGATAGCGCCAGCGGGGCCGGTCGACAGCTGCAGCGTGCGTTGTGCCTCAGCCAACCATGGTGCCAGTGCCTGCAGATCGGGTGCCTTGCCCGCAAGCTTTTGCTGGACGATGCCACGCCAGGTTTCGCGTAGCTTGCGTGCCGCAATCAGCACCCCCGGTAGAGTCGCCGGCACCGTCAGACCGGGCAGCGCCAGCTTGTCCAACCAATGCAAGACATCGGCGTCGCTTTGCCAGGTATCGACGGCGGCGCCGTCGATATTCATCACCGTATTCAGCATATCCAGCGCCGGGTGGTCGGCAATCAAGAGCGCTTCGAGGGGCATGGCCTACTGGTCCGGAGTTTTACGATGGCATAAATTGTAACCTTTAAAAAAAATAACTTGAACAGTTACAAAATCCGTCGCATCCTGTAACCAATCAATTTGGTTATAACCGGTTACACAAGGAGCGCCGCCATGACTGCCACTGCCCCATCCAACGCCGATCTGTTTGTCCGCCATCACAGCGTCACCGCCGATGGCGTCGACGTTTTCTATCGCGAAGCTGGCCCGCAGCACGCGCCGGTGCTGCTGTTGCTGCACGGTTATCCCACCTCGTCGCTGCAATTCCGTGAACTGATGCCGCGGCTGGCGCAGCAATATCGCGTCATCGCGCCCGATCTGCCCGGCTTCGGGTTTACCGACGTCCCGGCTGAACGCAATTACCGCTATACCTTCGATGCGTTGGCGCAGACCTTGGCGGCGTTTGTGGATGCGCTGCAGCTGACGCGCTACGCCTTGTATATCTTTGATTACGGCGCACCGACCGGCTTGCGCCTGGCGCTTAAATATCCGGAGCGGGTTACCGCGTTGATTTCGCAGAACGGCAATGCGTATGAGGAAGGGCTGGGCGACGCATGGGATCCGATCCGCCGTTACTGGGCCGAGCCGACGCCGGAGCATCGCCAGTTTGTGGCCGACAATGTGTTGACGCTGGAAGCACGCGCTGGCAATACACGCATGGCGTGCCCGATATCAGCAAGCTGGCGCCGGAAACCTGGACGCTGGATTACGCGCTGATGCAACGGCCGGGCAATAAAGAGATCCAGCTTGATCTGACGCTGGATTACGCCAACAACCTCAAACTCTACCGGCGTTCCAGGCGTTTTTTTTCCGCCAGTATCAGCTGCCGACGCTGGTGGTCTGGGGCGAGCATGACCCTTCTTTATTCCGGCAGGGGCCAAGGCCTACCAACGCGATAATCCGGACGCCAAAGTGGTGCTGCTCAATACCGGCCACTTTGCGCTGGAAACGCATCCGGATGAGATTGCGGCGGAGATCTTTGAGCTGATGGCCAGGGCCAGATGACATCGGGCGAGTTGCGGCGCGACCCACCCTTCAAAGCGATTACCAGAGACGGCGATCCTGGCACCCGGCTTTGATTGGTGGGTCCAGACCCACCCTATGCGATGCCGCACGTGCATAGGGTGGGTCAAGACCCACCCTTCAAAGCGATTTCCAGAGACTGCGATCCCGGCACCCGGCTTTGAGCGGTGGGTCCAGACCCACCCTATGCGATGCCGCACGTGTATACGGTGGGTCAAGACCC
>BBFD01000364.1 GCA_001313065.1 Silvimonas sp. JCM 19000 | reverse complement strand
CGATGCCGTGGCGAGATGCCGACGCTGGTGGTGGCGCAGCCGCAAGACAAGCCCAAGCTAAGCTGGTCCGAACGGCTGAAAGCCGGTCTGGCGCGCACGCGCGACACGCTGGGCAAGAATCTGCCGGCCTGTTTGGCGGCGGCAAGATTGACGAGGACTTGTACGAAGAACTCGAAACGGTGCTGCTGACCGCCGATATGGGCGTCGACGCCACCACGCAGTTGCTGAAAGACGTGCGCAATCGCGTGTCGCTGCGCGGTCTTAAAGATGCGTCCGAACTGCGCGTGGCGCTGAAAGAAGCGCTGCTGGAGCTGATCCAGCCGCTGGAAAACCCGCTGGTGATCGACGCCAACAGTCCCAAGCCGTTTGTGCTGATGGTGGCGGGCGTTAACGGCGCGGGCAAAACCACCAGCATCGGCAAACTGGCCAAGTATTATCAAAGCCAGGGTCTGAGCGTGTTGCTGGCCGCAGGCGATACCTTCCGTGCCGCCGCGCGCGAGCAGCTGGTGGTGTGGGGCGAGCGCAATGGTGTGCAGGTGATTGCGCAAGAATCGGGCGATGCCGCCGCCGTGGCGTTTGATGCCGTCAACGCCGCCAAGCGCGCAAAGTGGACGTCATCATTGTGGATACCGCAGGCCGTTTGCCCACACAGCTGCATTTGATGGATGAAATCCGCAAGGTTAAACGCGTGGTGCAAAAAGGCTGACCCCACCGCACCGCACGAAGTGATGCTGGTGCTGGACGCCAACACCGGCCAGAACGCGGTTAGCCAGGTCAAGGCGTTTGACGATGCGTTGGGCCTGACCGGTCTGGTGCTGACCAAGCTGGATGGCACGGCCAAAGGCGGCGTGATTGCAGCTATTGCCAAGCAACGCCCGGTGCCGGTACGTTTCGTGGGCGTGGGCGAAACCATTGATGATTTGCGCCCGTTTACCGCCAAAGATTATGTGGACGCGCTGTTTGAATAAACCCGGTTGGATATCGACCAGCGCCCCGTTCCGATCACCTTGCACGGACAGCCGATGATCCAGTTTCAGCAGGTCACCAAGCGTTATCCGGGTGGCTTTGATGCCATCAAACAACTGAGTTTTGAAATCCAGGACGGCGAACTGGTCTTCCTGGCGGGCCATTCGGGCGCGGGCAAATCCACGTTGCTGAAGCTGATTGCCGGCATCGAACGCCCCACAGCGGGCTCGGTGCTGGTCAACAACCAGAATCTGGCGCGCATGCGCCGCGCGTCTTTACCGTATGTGCGCCGTCATATCGGGCTGATTTTTCAGGATCACAAAATCCTGTTTGATCGCAGCGTGTACGACAACGTGCGGCTGCCGCTCGATATCATCGGCTTTGGCCATCAGGAAGGGCATCGCCGGGTGCTGGCCGCGCTGGACAAGGTGGGGCTAAGCGGCAAAGACAAGCTCAATCCGGTCAGCCTGTCGGGCGGCGAGCAACAACGGCTGTGCATTGCGCGCGCCGTAGTACACCGGCCGTCCATCTTGCTGGCCGATGAACCCACTGCCAACCTGGATCGCGATTACGCCCAGGACATCCTGCAGCTGTTCAAATCCTTCCACCAGGTGGGCGTGACGCTGGTGATCTCGGCGCACGATGAAAACCTGATGGCCGACTACGGTCGCCGTATCCTGCGCCTTAAAAAACGGCCAGTTCACCGCGTGAGCCCACGATGAAACACTGGATACGACTGAATCTGATTGCGCTGAGTCGCACCTTGGGCGCCATGCTGCGGGCACCGTTTACCAGCTTGCTTAATCTGCTGGTGATCGGGATTGCGGCGGCGTTTCCGCTTGGCTTCTATTTATTGATAGCGAGCGCACAAAGCGTCACCGCGCGTTTGCCGGTGGAGCCGCAGCTCTCGGTTTATCTGCGCGTCAGCGCGGGCACGCCAGAAATCGAAGCGCTCAAACAAAAGCTCAAAACCGATCCGCGCTTGTCGGCCAGCCGTTTTGTCGGCAAAGACGAGGCGCTGAAGCAGATGCAGGCTGGCCTGGGCGGCACCGATCTGCTGGCTGGCCTGACTGATAACCCGCTGCCCGATGCTTTTGTATTGACCGCGCGCACCGACGTGCCCGCCGAGCAGCTTGAAGCACTCAAGAACGAACTGACCACGCAGTCGGCGGTGGAGCAAGTGCAACTGGATTCGGCGTGGGCGCATCAGCTGCAACAACTGATCGCTGCAGGCATGGCACTGTTGCAGGTGGTGGTCGTGCTGCTGGCCGTGGCGCTGGTGCTGATTACCGGCAACGCCATCCGTCTGCAGATCGTCATCCGTAGGGATGAGATCGAAGTCGCCAAGTTGATTGGTGCCACCGATGCTTTTATTCGTAGACCGTTCGTCTACTTTGCCGCACTGCAGGGCATATTGGGCGGTCTACTGGCGTGCGGCATCGTGGCAGGTGCACGCAGCTGGCTCAATCCATCGGTGCTGGCACTGGCGCAAAGCTACGGTCAACCCTTTGCATTGGCGCGCCCGGATTGGCTGCTGGCGGCGATTACGCTGGCGGTGACCACGGTGCTTTGCCTGGTCGGCGCGCTGATCGCTGTCAGCCGACATCTACGTCAATTTCGGTAGTTGCCTGATAAAACCCTGATAAACAAAGGGTTATATTCGGGGCATGTGGTAGTTGATAGCTATCGCCTGTATAAAAAAAATATTGCCGTGCAACATAGGGTTTCGTGTGCTTGAATTCACGACTGAACTTTTTTAGTTCGGTTAGCACTCTGAGGTTCGGAGTGCTAATATCCAGCGTCGTCGTTTGAAACGACGCCGATAAAGACAGGAGAATCACATGGCCCATAGCGTTGCACTGCCCGTTATCACTGGTGGCGACAGCATTGAAAGCTACGTACAGCGCGTCAATGCCGTACCGATGCTGACCCACGAGCAAGAGGTGGATCTGGCAACCCGCTACGCCCATGAGAATGATCTTGAAGCCGCCGGCCAGCTGGTGTTGTCCCATCTGCGTGTGGTGGTCTCGATCGCTCGGGGTTACGCAGGTTACGGACTGCCACAAGCCGACCTGATCCAGGAAGGCAACATCGGCTTGATGAAAGCGGTCAAACGCTTTGAACCCACTCGCGGCGTACGCTTGTACTCGTTTGCCGTGCACTGGATCAAAGCGGAAATCCACGAATACATACTGCGCAACTGGCGCCTGGTGCGGATTGCTACCACCAAAGCGCAGCGCAAACTGTTTTTTTAATCTGCGTTCCATGAAGGCCGGCTTTGCCGCGCTGACCCACGCTCAGGCCAAAGAAATTGCCGATGATCTGGGGGTCAAGCCGGAAGAAGTGCTGGAAATGGAAACGCGCATGAGCGGCCAGGATATTGCGTTGATGGCCGATGACAGCGATGACGATGGCTACGCGCCGATCGACTGGCTGGCCGATTCGGATAACGAACCGACCCAGCAGCTGGAACGCCGCGCCTACGACACGCTGCAATCCGACGGCATTCTGCACGCGCTGGATTCGCTGGATCCGCGCAGCCGTCGCATTATCGAAGCCCGCTGGTTGGGTGACGATGGCAGCACCACGCTGCACGAACTGGCCGCCGAATTTAAGGTTTCGGCCGAGCGTATTCGCCAGATCGAAGCCAAAGCGCTACAAAAAAAATGAAAGTGGCGCTGGAACCGGCTGACGCCTGAGCGTATGCAAAGTGGTAAGAAAAGGGCACCCTCGGGTGCCTTTTTTTTACGAGTGAATATGGAGTAGTGTCAGAAAAGTTCTTATTTTTTTTCGTAATCTACTCAAGTTGTTGGACCAGCCTCCGATAGAGAAGGTAAGCAACCCGATCTAAAAGGAAGAACGCGTATGGATATTGTTACTCCGGTCCCGACTCAAACGGGCACGCTGGGCGCCTCGGCGATTGCCGATAGCACCGGGGGCAGCGTGCGCACGCCTTATCGTCCCCAGAACGTGCGAGCCGCCTATGCACAGCCTCCCGCTCCGGCCTGGAACGGCGAAGAGCGCCGCAGAGGTGAAGACCGCCGCCTGAAGCAATCACGGCGGCAAGAGCAGGTGACCACGCCGCTGAATACGCGCGCGGGCAAGATCGCCGCCGCCAGGGTCGTCGCGCGGATGAC
>BBFD01000363.1 GCA_001313065.1 Silvimonas sp. JCM 19000 | reverse complement strand
CTGCATGCGCTGGCATTCCGCCGGGAACAAGGCCAGCGCGGCGCGATACACCTCGATCTGCCCCCCAAAGCGCTGCGCCAGCGCATCAAACGGCTCAATCAAGGCGTCTGCCGCATTGGCGGACGCGGGCGCGGTTGCGCTCGCGATAGGCGCGCCGGTGAGCGCCAGCACTTTCTGCACCACTTCTTCCATATCGATGGGCTTGCCGACATGGCCATTCATGCCCGCCGCCAGGCAGGCTTGCTGATCGGCCTCGGACACGTTGGCGGTCATGGCCAGTATGGGCAAATGCGCCCCGCGCGCATCGGCGCGGATACGGCGCGTGGCGGTCAGGCCGTCGATATCGGGCATCTGCACATCCATGATGACCAGGTCGTACAACGCGTGCCGCGTCAGCGCCATCTCCACGCCTTGCAAACCGCCTTCCGCCAGTTCCACTTCGGCGCCTTCATAACGCAGCAATTCAAAGGCGACCTGGCGATTAAGCGCGTTATCTTCAACCACCAGGATATTGAGGCCCGTCAGCCGCTCCGGTGCTAGCACCGGCGTGGGTAAAGCCACCGGGGCCACCGACTGCGCCATGGCATGCTCGATGGCGTCGATCAATTGTTGCGGCGTGACCGGTTTGGACAAAAACGCCAGGAAGGGGGCATCGCCTTGATGCGTGAGGTCACCCAGCACCTCGCGACCATAGGCAGTCACCATCACCACCACCGGCGGTTTGGCATGCGCGGTGTGGATGGCCGTGGCCGCCTGCAAGCCATCGATACCCGGCATGCGCCAGTCCATCAACACCACGTCATACGGCCGCTGTTGCTCGCGGGCTGCCTGCACCCGGTCTATGGCTTGCCGCCCGCTACCCACATAATCGGCATGCCAGCCTATGGTCTCGACCGTGTTGACCAGGATTTCACCCACCGTGGGCAAATCGTCCACGATAAGCACACGCAAATTTGGGGTGCCGCGCGCGCTGGCGATGGGCACATCGTTAGCCACTTCAAATGCCAGATCAAACCAGAAGCGACTGCCCTCACCGACCGTGCTGCTTACCTGTAACTCGCCCCCCATCAAATCGACCAGCTTCTTGCTGATGGCCAGGCCCAGCCCGGTGCCGCCGTAGCGGCGCGTGGTCGAGGCCTCGGCCTGGGTAAAGCCATCAAAAATCCGCTGCAAATGATCGGGCTCGATGCCGATGCCGGTATCGCGCACGCTAAAGCGCAAATTAATGCGCTGCGCGCTACGCGCCAGCACCTCGATGCCCAGCACCACAATGCCGGTATCGGTGAACTTGAGGCGTTGCCTGCCAGATTGATCAGGATTTGCTGCAAGCGCAGCTGGTCACCGCGCACCATGGCAGGCAGCGTCGGCGGCAACTGGTACATCACTTCGACGTTTTTTTTATTGCCGTAGCTACCCGACAGAATCACGGCCAGATCGCGCAGCAATTCTTCCAGCTCAAACGGATGGAGATCGAGTTGCAGTTTGCCCGCATCGATTTTGGAAAAATCCAGAATGTCGTTCAGCAAGCCCAGCAGCGACGTGGCGGCGGTCTGCGCCTTGCTGGCGTAATCCAGCTGGCGTGCGTCCAGCTCGGTCTGGCGCATCAGTTGCAACATCCCCAGCACGGCGTTCATCGGCGTGCGGATTTCGTGGCTCATATTGGCCAGAAACTGGCTCTTGGCCACGCTGGCGGTTTCGGCCATCTCACGCGCCTGGCGCAAGCCGGTTTCAAATTCCAGGCGACGGCTGATGTCCTGCGCGATGCCAGGTAGCCGGTGATATTGTTGTGCTCGTCGCGGATGGAGGTCACCGTGATCGACACCGGCACATGGCTGCCGTCGCGGCGCACATAGGTCCACTCGGTGTCATCGTTGCGCCCTTCCATCACGATCAGCGTGCGCACGCCAGGCAAGGGAATGCCGAGTTCAAGCTCGTATTTATGCCGCCGCAGCGCAATTTCTTCGGGCAAATGCAGCAATTCCGGCGTGCTCTTGCCGACCAGCTCTTCGGCGCGGTAGCCCAACATGCGCTCGGCGCCTTCATTGAATACGGTGATGATGCCGTTGAGGTCGGTGGCGATGATCGAGTAATCCGACGCGGCGCGCAGCACGCTGCCAAGCAGGCCGTTCAGGCGATCGACTTCCATATTGCTGAGTTTGCGGTCGGTCACATCCACCCGCAGCGCCACATAGCGCTCGATGACACCATCGGCATCGGCGTACGGCGCAATCACCGTATTAAACCAGCGTAAAGAACCATCTTTGGCCCGATTACAGATCTCGCCGCGCCAAGCCTGGCCATGCGAAATGCTGTGCCATAGCCCGGCCCAGAAGCCGGCCGGATGCACGCCGGAATTAAATATGCTGTGCGGCTGCCCCAGCAATTCCTGACGGGTATAGCCGCTGGCCTGGCAGAGCCGCTCGTTGACTTCCAGAATGCGGCCGTCGCGATCGCTCACCGAATACAACATCTGTTCATTGATGGTCTGGAACAGCACATTGCGCTCACGCAGCGCCGTGGCCAGTTCTTCGGTACGGGCGCTGACCTGGGCCTCGAGATTGGCGTTGAGTTCGTTGATTTGCGCCTGCGCTGCTTTTTTGTTCGCCAATATCGCGCACGGTTTTGGAGATGCCGATGATCACGCCATCGGCATCACGCACGGGCGACAGCGAGATCGACACATCCAGCATGCGACCGTCGCGATGGCGGCGCACGGTCTCGAAGGCGGGAATGGCCTCACCAGCCACCACGCGCTGCTGGATCAGCTTTTCTTGCTCTTCTTGCTCGGCCAGGCGCTCAGGCAAATTACGCCCGATGGCTTCGCTGGCGTGGTAGCCAAACAAGCGTTCGGCCCCTGGTTCCAGCTGGTGACCGTGCCATCGAGCGCCTTGCCGATGATGGCGTCGATCGAGCTTTCCACGATGGCGGCGCGGCGTGCTTGTTCGGAGCGCAACAAGGACTTGCGCTGCCGGCTTTGCGTCAAGGTCCAGATCAACACGCCTTTGAGGATGGATAACATCACCCCGATCAGGACGACCCACTCCGGCGCAAACAGATTCAGCTTCGGCAAATGTCGGGTAAACATGCAGCGCCAGCTCCATTGGCGGCCATAAAACCCTTGCTGTAAATCCAGCGTTGCGGTTTCGGCCCCTACGCCTTCGGCCAGCGGCGTGCGATAAAACGGCGCCGCCTGCGCCGACTGCGTGATATCGCTGACCACCAGTTGCGCGGCATGCGGGTCAAGACCAAGGTTGGTCAGCACTTCATCCATCGACAACGGCGCATAGGACCAGCCCATCAAGGCAGCCTCGCGGGCCGCGGGCGACGCGGGCATGCTGCCGTCGCCGCGGAACACCGGCAGCAAAAAAAACAAAAAAACGACTGCAGCGGCTTGCCAACGGACTGCACCAGCGTAATCGGCCCGGTCAAACGCGCTTCGCCGGTCTGCATGGCAGCCACGGCGCTGGCGGCGGTTGGATTCAGAGGCGATATCGAGGCCGATGGCCTGGCGGTTGCGGCCTCGGGCTCGACATATTGAATGACAAACAGATCGCCATCATGTGGCGCAATTTGCAGAATGCTGAAGGACGGGTTGTCGACGCGGGCACTGGCGACAAACATTTCGCGCTGCGCCGCCGGTACCCGCCGCACAAAGCCAAAGCCGCCAGCGCCGGGAAATTCGCGCAGCAGATCTCGCGTCTGGCTATAGCGATGAAACACATCGCGCGAAATGCCGTTCTCCCCCGCCACCACCACCGCCCCGCGCGCGCCGCGCAGACCAAACTGATAGCGCAACAAACGCTCGGCCATGGTATCGCTGATCTGGCTGGCCACTTGCTGCATCGCCTGCGCCTGCTCGCGCACATTGTGCTGCCGCACCTGCGCCGCCACGATCAGCGTCAGCACCAGGCCGGCGACAAAACCGATAACAGGCCAGAACATCGGCGCAGAGGGGCGTACAGCCAGCTTCATAGGAACCAAGGGGGCAAAGGTGATGGGCACAAAGCTGAGCGTAGCCCAAAGCGGCAGGCCGTGTATCGCCCGATGCAGCGGCCGCCGGGGACACGGCCCGGCCCGGGCCACTTGCAATTCAGTACATAGGCCAGCGC
>BBFD01000362.1 GCA_001313065.1 Silvimonas sp. JCM 19000 | reverse complement strand
AAGGTTTGTTCGGCAACGCCGAACGTCAAAAAATGCGCCGCAGGCTCAAGCAGTTAAAGGTTTCCAGCAGCAGCCAAACACACCTGCCCCGCTCAATACTTAACCGGCACCGCCTCCAGACTCCGCCACAAATACCACGTCGCCACCGAACAATACGGATGCCACTTCTCCGCCAACACCCGCATCGCCGCCGCATCCAGCCGCTCGTTGGCGTTGTACAACTGCGCAATCGCGTTGATCACGCCAATATCCGCCAGCGGCAGCACATTCGGCCGCAGCATGCAGAACATCAAGAACATCTCGGCGGTCCAGCGACCAATGCCACGGATGCTCACCAGCTCCTTGATGATCTGCTCGTCATCCCACGTCTGCCACAGCGCCAGATCCAGCCGCCCGGCCACATGGTGCGCCGACAGATCCCGCAAATACTCAACCTTGCGCCCGGACAAGCCGCACGCGCGCAAGCGTTCAATTTCGGTATCGAGCAACCGCTGGCTATCCAGCGTGCCGCCCATTTCGGCCATAAACCGGTTCCACACCGAATCGGCCGCCTTCACCGAAATCTGCTGCCCCACAATCGACCGCGCCAGCGTCTGATACGCATCACCACGCCCGCGCAGGCTGACGTTGGGAAAGCGGTCGATCACGGCCGCCAACAGGGGATCAGCCGCGCGCAGGGCAGCGACGGCGTCTTCCCAGTAATGCGGCAACGTTACGACCTCTTCGCTCATACCCCAGCCACCGTCATCTTGCGGATCAGCACCGAGCCCACGCGCTTGCTGGAAGACAGCAGTACATCGCTGCCGATGCCGACGATTTGCTGATAGATATCGCGCAAATTGCCGGCCACGGTAATTTCCTCAACCGGATACTGGATCTTGCCGTTTTCCACCCAAAAAAAACCCGCCGCGCCCCGCGAATAATCGCCAGTCACCATATTGATGCCGTGGCCGAGCAGCTCGGTCACCAGCAAGCCGGTACCCAGTTCGGCCAGCAATTCAT
This sequence comes from Silvimonas sp. JCM 19000, assembly GCA_001313065.1. The sequence goes on along the minus strand of BBFD01000362.1, from coordinate 3,123 downwards.
CAAAGCTGGCGGTCGGTGTGACCAGCAGATTGTGCGCGCCGCCTGCATTGCCGGTGGTTTGCATACCCAGTTTGCGTGCGCTGTAGCTCGACAAGAAATAGCCGTTCAACACGCCCGCATCGACCACGGTACGCAATTGCGTAGCAACGCCTTCGCCGTCAAACGCGCTGCTGCCGAGGCCTTTTTTCAGGAAAGGATCTTCCACGATGGTCACGCACGGGGCGAAGACCTGCTGCCCAAGGCTGTCGGTCAAAAAAACGAAGATTTGCGATACAAGCTACCGCCGCTGACCGCGCTTACCCAATGGCTGAGTAACGATGCCGCCACCGGCGCTTCAAACAACACCGGATATTCGCCGGTCTTGACACGCTGGGCGCCCAGACGGCGCACCGCGCGTTCACCGGCGCGACGGCCGATGGCGGCAGCGTTTTCCAGTTCGGTTGCGTCGCGCACCGAGCTATACCAGTAATCGCGTTGCATGCCGCTGTCGTCTTCAGCAATCACAGCGGCCGAAATGCTGTAGCGCGAGCCCGTGCCGGTGCCGATAAAGCCTTGCGAATTGCCGTACACCCAGCGCGAGGCGTGGGTAGACGTGGAGCCGCCCTCGCTATTGCTGATGCGGCTATCGACCGCGCGCGCAGCGTCTTCGCACTCCTTGGCCAGCGCTATCGCCCCTTCAACCGGCAAATCCCACGGATGGTACAGATCAAGATCAGGAAAATGCGTGGCCAGGCGCTCACGCTCCGGCAGGCCCGCGTATTCATCGGCGGCGGTAAAGCGTGCAATGGCCAGGGCCGCGCCGACCGTGTCGGCCAGTGCGCTCGCGGTGAAATCGGAAGTGCTGGCATGACCTTTTTTTTGCTTGCCGACATAGACGGTGACGCCCATGCCTTTATCGCGGTTGTATTCGATGGTCTCGACGTCACCCAGGCGCACGGTCACGTTCTGGCCAAACGATTCGGAAATCTCCACATCGCAATCCGACGCGCCTTGCTGGCGCGCTTGATCGAGAACCTGGCTGGCCAGATCGGCCAATTGTTGTTCGCTAAAGCTGAATCCCGACACGGTGTGTTGTTCCTCAGGGCGCGCACGCCCGGCTGGTTTTATGTAAACAAACGCGATGTAGATAATCGATGCTGTGCATCATAGCTGAGCCGCGCGGCGCGGATGAAGCGACGTAACGCTCAAACGCCGGGGCCGTTGGCTTTGGGGCGGCTGTTGAACTCGTCATTGAGCTTTTGTTCGCGCTGCCCTTCCCGTCTTAGTTCGGCCGCCTGGTGCCGTTCTTCAAGAGCCTCGAACGCTTTAACTTTCTTTTCGCATTCCATCCATTCGGCTTTACAGCGCTCGTATTCGACTTGCGCGCGTTGCACTTCCAGCGCTTGTTGCTCGGCCGCGGTATCCAGCCGCGTCAGAAACAACTGGTAGTCGCGATATTGCGTAACGGTAATGCCGCCCTGCGCACTTTGGGTCAAGCGGGCGCGATATTCGTTGCGGTACGCATTCACCTGGTCCAGCTTTTGTCGCGCGCTATTGAGCTTGCCTGAGGCGGTCTGCATGGTGCGCGCGGCTTCTTCGCGATTGTCACGCGACAGTTGCAGCAAAAAAGGCAAAGCGGAATTTCGCCACGGGGCTCGCTTGATGTGATTAAGACGGCGGGACGTTACTAATTGAACAGCGCGGAAAGCTTGGCTCTTGCTCCAGCATAATCTTCGCGCTCATAGATCGCCTGTTGCAGAAAGCGTTCCAGAGACGGGAAACGACGGATGGCGTCGTCGAGCATGGGGTCGCTGCCGGGCACGTAAGCGCCCACATTGATCAGATCGCGGCTGCGTTGATAGCGCGACCACAGCTGCTTGAAACGCCGCACCTGCTCAAATTCCTGCGGCGTAATGATGTCGGTCATCACCCGGCTGATCGAGCCTCGATATCGATGGCCGGATAGTGCCCGGTCTCGGCCAGGCTGCGGGTGAGCACAAAGTGGCCATCCAGAATGGCGCGCGCATTATCGGCAATCGGATCTTGTTGATCATCGCCTTCTGACAACACGGTATAGAACGCCGTGATCGAGCCGCCGCCGACGCGGCCATTGCCCGCGCGTTCCACCAGTTGCGGCAGCCGGGCAAATACCGAGGGCGGATAGCCTTTGGTGGCGGGCGGTTCGCCTACGGCCAACGCAATTTCGCGCTGCGCCATGGCATAGCGCGTTAGCGAATCCATGATCAGCAAGACGTGCTTGCCTTCGTTGCGAAAGTACTCGGCGATGGCGGTGGCATAGGCCGCGCCATACAAACGCAGTAGCGGCGAATTGTCGGCCGGCGCCGCCACCACGATGGAGCGCTTGAGGCCCTCTTCCGCCAGGATGTTCTCGATAAAGTCTTTGACCTCGCGGCCGCGTTCGCCGATCAAACCCACCACCACCACTTCGGCGGTGGTGTAGCGCGCCATCATGCCCAGCAATACCGACTTGCCCACCCCCGAGCCCGCAAACAAACCCAGACGCTGGCCCCGGCCCACCGTCAACAGCGCGTTGACCGCGCGCACGCCCACATCCATCACGTGGTGGACCGGCTCGCGATCCATCGGATTGAACGGCCGGGCAAACAGCGGCATCCATGCGTCACTATCGAGCCGCCCCTTGCCATCCAGCGGCCGACCCAGCGCATCGACGATACGCCCCAACATGCCCCAGCCCACCGGCACCTGACGGCCATGGTCTTCCTGGCGGCGCTGCTCCGGGCGCGGTTTGCCGTATTCGGGCAGCCATGCCGACATATCTTCATGCGGCACCACTTCAGCACCCGGCTCAACGCCGTAGACCTCGGCAATCGGCATCAAAAACAGTTTGTCTTCCTGAAACCCGACCACCACCGCTTCCACACCATGGCCGCTTTGCGTCATCACATCGCACGACGCGCCCACCGGCAAACGCAGGCCAGTGACTTCCAGCACCATGCCGGACACACGCACCAGCTTGCCGCGCGGCAACCACGGCCGCATCCATTTGCTGGCCGCGCCGCAATCGCGCAGATATTTGCGCGTGAGATCGAAGGGATCAGCCATTGGTATCGATGACCGGAGCGACGGGTGCGGTGGCTGCAACGGCGGCGGCCGCTTCGCCAG
>BBFD01000361.1 GCA_001313065.1 Silvimonas sp. JCM 19000 | reverse complement strand
GGCGGCCGCGGGCTGCGTCTGCAGGCGCTGCTTGATTTGCTTGAGATTGCTTTTGAGGTCGGACATTACGGCAGAAGCACGGCGGGACGGCGGCGATGGCCGAAACATAACATGCCATCGGGGTAAGCGGCAGAGCCGCCAGAAACACAAAAGGCGGCCCGTGGGCCGCCTTTTGTACGTCAGCAGGGCTTAACGCAGCGTTTCCAGATACTTGTCGGCATCCAGCGCCGCTTGGCAACCGCTGGCCGCCGAGGTGACGGCCTGACGGTAGATATGGTCTTGCACATCACCCGCGGCAAATACGCCCGGCACGCTGGTCGACGTGGCGCCGCCATCACGGCCGCCCTTGGTGATGATGTAGCCGGTTTCGTCCATCTCGAGCTGACCGCGGAAGATGTCGGTATTGGGCTTGTGGCCGATCGCGATAAACACACCAGCGACGTCCAGGTTGCTGGTGGCGCCATCCACGCTCGACTTCAGGCGAGCACCGGTCACGCCCGTGGCGTCGCCCAGTACTTCGTCCAGCGTCTGTTGGTGGCCAACGTCATCTTGCCTTCGGCGACCTTCTCATGCAGATGGTCAACCAGAATCTTCTCGGCGCGGAAGGTATCGCGGCGATGTACCAGCGTGACGTGCGCGGCGATATTGCTCAGATACAGCGCTTCTTCGACGGCGGTATTGCCGCCACCCACCACAGCCACTTTCTGGCCACGATAGAAGAAACCGTCACATGTGGCGCAAGCGATACACCCTTGCCCGCAAACGCTTCTTCGCTCGGCAGACCCAGGTACTGGGCCGAAGCGCCGGTGGCGATGATCAGCGCGTCGCAGGTGTATTCGCCCGCGTCACCCACCAGCCGGATCGGCTTTTCTTTGAGATAAGTGGTGTGGATGTGATCAAAGATCATTTCGGTGCCGAAGCGTTCTGCATGCTTCTGGAAACGGCTCATCAATTCCGGACCCATCACGCCATCGTTATCCGCCGGCCAGTTATCCACGTCGGTGGTCGTCATCAACTGGCCGCCCTGGGCCAGACCGGTAATCAGCACCGGCTTGAGGTTGGCGCGAGCAGCGTAAACGGCGGCGGTATAACCTGCTGGGCCGGAACCAAGAATCAGCAACGGCGAGTGTCGGGTGGACATGAGGGTTTCCTTTTTTTATCGTCAGTTAAGCGGCCGTTAGTCTAAGTCATACGATCAAGCCGATCTAATCGAATATGGCTATTGCCGCGATTACACAGAGCGTAATGCCTGTGAGCCATTTTGCGACGGTGTCTGATCACCGAGTTATGGGCGCAACAGCGGCTTGGCAAGAGGGAGCGCGGTCACGCCATGATCAGATACATGCTGATACCTGGTGCCGTTCAGCCTGATGACAGTTTATAGTGCGGCTTGGCGTTTCGCCCAAACCCGCCGCCCCGTCGAATTCTATAAAAAAATGCGCCTCGCCCAACTGCTTGCCCCCATCACCACGCCGCTGGCTGGCCTGCGCCACCAGCCGGTGCGGCGCGTGCTGCTGCGGCAGATCTACTTTACCGGCAACGAGGCGGTGTTTCTGGTGCTGGCAATCGGTTTTGCCCTGGGCGCGATTGTGATTTCGCTGTTGCACGGCCAGTACGGCCAAAGCCGTGACGCTCGCTGCGCTTGCTGGCTGCGCTCAGCTTCAAGGAAATCAGCCCCTTGCTGGCCGCCATCATCCTGGTGGCACGCTCGTCCTCCGCCGTCGCCAGTGAGCTGGCCACCATGCAGGTGCACGGCGAAATCCGCAGCTTGTTCCGCATGGGCATACCACCCGGTACTTATCTGATCATGCCGCGCGTGCTGGGGATGACCATCGCCTGCGTCGGGCTCACTTTATATATTGCGTTGACGTCGCAGGCGGGCGGCACGCTGTTCTCGGCGGGGACTGATGTCACTTACGAGATCCTCGCCATCGACCGCATTCTGCGCATTGATCTGATGCTCACTTGTCTGGGTAAAGCGCTGGTGTTCGGGCTGGGGTGTTCGCTGACGGCGTGCTATGTCGGGCTGCGCGTCGGACCGTATGTGACCGATATCCCCAAAGCATCGTCGCGCGCCGTAATGCGCGGTTTGTTTGTGATTTTTCTGATCGAAACGGCGTGGACGCTATGTACGATCTGACCCTGGCCGCCACCGGCCCGGTACGCCTTGAAGTGGGCCAGCGTTATTGGTGCGCGGCCCCGACCCGGGCCGAGGCCGAGACGCAGCTCGATCTGGCCGCGGGTCTGGCGCAGGCAAGCTACCCCGGCCAGGTGGCCGTACTGGAATCAAACGGCGGCTTGCTGAGTAATCTGCGCGTGTGGGAAAACCTGATCCTGCCCGCCTGGTATCAAAAAAAGTAGCGCCGCTGCCGGAGCTGGAAGTCCGCTTTGTCGCCGCCTTGCTGCGGCTGGGCATCAGCGATAGCGAGGTCGAGCGCATCGCCACCGCCTTGCCGGTGACCCTGGAGCGCGACCGCAAACGCATGCTGATGCTGGTGCGTGCCGCCATTCTGCGCCCCGGCTGATCTTGCTGGACCAGGACATCTGGGGGCACTGCAATCGCTCGGCGTTATTGCGCCCGGTGCTGGATGAACTCGCTGCCACCGCGGCCGTGCTGGTTATCGGTCAGGGCGCGCCCGACCACGCCTGGGCGCTGCACGACCTGACGCTGGCGCCTTTGACAACTTGAACAAGAAGCGACAATGGCCTTGAAATACTTGCGGGACACTGATGCCCGTTTTCAGTGGTTGGGCTGGCGCGTGGCGATGTTTATCGCGCTCGGGCTGGTGTGCTTTGGCTTGTTGCTGGGCCTGTTGGCGCTCAAGCAAGGTTATTTTGTCAGCCGCACCCGCTTGTCGTTTGTGGCCGAAAGCGGCAACGGCATGAATAACGGCATGCAGGTGCGCTTGTCCGGCTTCAAGATAGGCGTGGTGGATCAGGTCACGTTGAATGATCAGGCAAAGTCGATGTGGAAATGCTGATCGACGACAAGTATCTGAAGTGGGTCAAGCCCGATTCGGTGGCGTTGCTACAGCAGGATGGCTTGCTGGGCGATCATTACATTGAAGTGGCGGGCGGCACGCCCGGCGCCGCGCCGATCAAGGAAGGCGGCAAGCTGGTGTTTGCGCCCGCGATGGGCTTGCCGGAGATTGCGGCTGATCTGCGCCAGCGCACCATCCCGATTATCGATTCGGTGCATGAGACGCTGGATTATGTGAATGACCCCAAGGGCGATATCCGCGGCACGCTGGCCAATGTGCAGGCATTCTCAGCCGAACTGCGTGAGACCCGCAAAACGCTGGACCAGGTACTGGTTAATCTGGAGCACGTCAGCAAAACCGAACTGCCCGCCACCCTGGTGGCCAGCACCGATGCCGCGCGCCAGGCGCAAGCGGTACTGAACAAAGCCGACCAGGTGGCGTCCGAAGTGGCGGCGCATGCGCCCGAAATCGTCGCCCATGCCAATACGGCTGCCAGCGAAGTGGCGCATATCACCACCACCACGCGCCAGGCCGTCGACCAGGCCGCGCCGCGCTTGCCGGGCCTGGTGCGTAACGCCGATGCGCTGGTGCAAACCGGCAGCGAACTGGCCAACGGTGCCAGCCATAGCTGGCCATTCAATAAGTGGATCAGCGCGCCCGACGCGTCTGCGCCTATGCCGGATAGCCGCCAATGAAACGCTATCTGCCCGTACTTCTATTAATACTGAGTGCTTGCGCCAGCCAGCCTGCGCCGGTGCAACCTGCTGCGCTTAAACAATACAACGCACACGCGGTGGCGGCGCAACGCGCGGCCATGACAGGCGCGTGGGCTGACGCCGCCGCGCAATGGCAAGAGGCGCTGCTGCTGAGCGCCGCTGTGGACGATTGGGCCGGGCAGGGTGAAGCAAGGTTGGATTGGCCAATGCCCAGGTCGAACTAACGCAACGGGAAGCCGCGCGCCAGACCATCGCACCGATGCCGGGGCAGATGTTGTTTCCGCGATTGCAACGCAGCCGTGCGCATTACCAGCTGGCCTTGCTGGCCCTGCCCGATGCGCACGCCGCAGCGGACCACGTGCAGCAGCGCGCGCGCTTTGCGATGCGCCGTGCGGATTGAGGCCATGGTTCGATAACCTGGATGCGCGTATTGCGCTGGCGCAGC
>BBFD01000360.1 GCA_001313065.1 Silvimonas sp. JCM 19000 | reverse complement strand
GGGCGCTGGCCGTGTCGCCCAGCTTGATCAGGCGCGAGGCGGGCAGGGTGTCGCCCGCCCAGCTCTTGAGCTTGTCGCCATCAAATTCGAGCGTGAACTTGCGTTCCAGATGCATGGTGCCGCCCTTGGCTTCGCTGTAGATGTAATCCCAGCGATTGCCGTGGAAGGCATCGGTCAGCAGCGGCGTGCCCAGCACGTAGCGCACTTGCTGGCGCGTCATGCCTTGTTTGAGTTGGGCCACCTGATCAGCGGTGATTTCGTTGCCCTGGGGAATCTGCAACTTGTACGGAGTGAGCGCGTTGCCGACGCTACAACCCGCCAGCAGCGCCGCAGCGCAGATTGCAATAAAGGAATGTTTGGTTTGCATGCGTCAGGTGATTCACGTCGAGGAAAAAGTGAGGGCGGTATTGGCCGCCCGGAAAACGCTATATCATAACCCGATCTTGCCGCCCGGAGCAGATGCGGCAGCAAGTTGCGGAATGTATCTTCCGCCCGCACTTGATACCTCCGGATCGCCTTGATCTTACTTTGACCAACAGACGGGATTAGCCATGAGTTCTGCCGCTGAACTGAAGGCATGGGGCTGAAAGCCACCGGCCCCCGCCTGCGCATACTGAATCTTTTTTGAGACCAGCGCCCAACGCCACCTGACGGCGGAAGACGTGTATCGCATTTTGTTAACCGAGAATATCGACATCGGCCTGGCCACCGTTTATCGCGTGCTCACGCAGTTTGAGCAAGCCGGTATTCTGGTCCGCCATCATTTTGAAAGCGGCAAAGCCGTGTTCGAGATGAACCAGGGCGGCCACCATGACCACCTGGTCTGCATGAAATGCGGCAAGGTCGAAGAGTTTTTTTTCGACCCCGAAATCGAGCAGCGCCAGGACGCCATTGCCGCGCGCCACGGCTTTGAAATCCAGGATCACGAGATGTATCTGTATGGTCTGTGCGCCGATTGCAAAATCATAAAAAAAAGCTTGATCCCGGCGCGCCATGATCGCCTGGCTCGATGACACACCGCGTTTTCCACCGCTCAGCCATGCCACGCGTGAACCGAATGGCTTGCTGGCGGCGGGCGGTGATTTGTCGCGTGAGCGTTTACTGGCGGCTATCACCTCGGGATTTTTCCGTGGACCATGCCCGGGGAGCCGCTGTTGTGGTGGAGCCCCGATCCGCGCATGGTGCTACGCCCGGCTGACCTGCATGTGCCCACCTCGCTGGGCAAAGTCATCCGTAACCGGCCCTATCGGGTGGCGTTTGATACTGACTTTGCCGGCGTGATGCGCGGTTGTGCGGCGCCCCGGCGCGACACCGACCAGACTGGATCAGCGACGAGATGATCGCCGCGTACACCGATCTGCACGCCGCAGGCTATGCCCACAGCGCCGAATGCTATATCGATGGTCAGCTCGCAGGCGGGCTGTACGGGGTGGCCATCGGCAATATGTTCTATGGTGAATCCATGTTCGCCATTCGACCGGATGCGTCCAAAATCGCGTTTGTGCATCTGGTCCGCTATTTGCAGCAACAGGGATTCGGCCTGATCGATTGCCAGATGCATACCGCGCATCTGGCCCGCTTTGGCGCAGCAGAAGTGCCCAGAGCCACGTTCACGGCCGATTTGAGCCAGCTGGTCAGGCAAACCCGCAAGCCGGGCCGCTGGCACTATAACGATGAGAACCCGGGAGCCCCATGAATCCCCGCGGACACACGCTCCAGTTGCAGTTTTATGCCACCACGTCTTATCCCTGCAGCTATCTGCCCGAGCGCATGGCGCGCTCGCAGGTGGCTGTGCCGTCAGAACTGATTGATGCTCGCACCTATAGCCAGTTGGTGTTGCACGGGTTTCGCCGCAGCGGTCAGTTTGTTTATCGCCCGCATTGTGATCACTGTCAGGCCTGCGTGCCGGTACGGATTCCGGTCGCCGAATTCGAGCCTAATCGTACGCAACGGCGCACGCAAAAAACACCATGCCAATCTGAAGACGCGTTTGCTGGGGCTGGAGTATTCCGAAGCCCATTTCCAGCTTTATCAGCGTTACCAGTTGGTGCGCCATGCGGGCGGCGGCATGGATCAGGACAATCGCGAGCAATACGAGAATTTCATACTCAAAAGCAACGTCGCCAGCTTTCTGGCCGAATTCCGCGAAGAAGGCCAGGTGCGCATGGTCAGCCTGATTGATCAGCTGGATGATGGCTTGTCCTCGGTCTACACCTTCTACGACCCGGATATCGTCGGCGCCAGCTTTGGCGTGTTCAACATCCTGTGGCAGATCGGCCTGGCCAAACAGCTGGGGCTGCCTTATCTCTACCTCGGTTACTGGATCGAGGAATGCCGCAAGATGGCCTACAAAACGCGCTACCACCCGATCGAAGGCCTGGTTAATGGCGAGTGGCAGCCGCTGAAACTACAGACGGAATAACGCTGCTTAACCACGGCGCACAGGGTGTGGCGTGCCACCATTCTGCGCAGTGGCAACGGCATGCGGCCTGGCTGGTGGCGCTTGCGCACCCTTAAGGCAGCACCACGGTCAGACTGGCACCGGCGGGCACGGCCACGCTTTCGCTCCAGGAATTGCCCAGATTGCGGCGCAGCGTGGGAAACATGCCATGCCCCACCAGCCACGAGGGTTCGCTGCTGGGCAACGCGGCATCGCGGTCGCTGGTGTAATTGCTGCCCGGCAGCGACGGCAGGGTAAAGGTGTTGCCCGCCACCGTTTCTACGCGTTGCGGATAGCCATAGCCATTGGGCGGCGTGGCGCCGAACAGCGCCACCGAGCATGCCAGTGGCGCAGCGCGCTGGCCAGTGTGGTGGGCGTGCCGGGGACCGCTGCAGCCGCATCCCGTATCGTGTTGTCGAGCAAGGTCAGACTGTCGCTGCTGGAAAAATTCTGCAGCAGATGCTGATAGAAATTGACCACGCCGTATTGCCGGATCAGATAACCCATCAAGCGCCGCCCGTGCTGTAGCTAAAGCAGGTGGCATCGACATCATCGTTAAACACATCAAAGCTGCAGTTGTAGCCCCCCGCGTTCAGCCAGTTGGCAAAGCGCAGATCGCGCACCGCGTTGTAGGCCGGATTGATCTGCGTATCGACGATGTCCTCCATGCCCATGGCTGCCATTTCATCCAGCCAGTTCACATAATCGTAGCCAGGGTCTTTCAGCACATTGCGCTGATAGAAGTTGATCATGTGGGTGAATTCATGCGCCAGCGTACTTAACTCGTAATCAAGACCGGTGGTGACATAGCGTGAAGCGTCGCGCGCTTTGTATATGGTTTCCGAATCCAGATAGAACGACAGCGATTCGTTGCTGTAGCTGGAGGCGCTGTTCAGATAATTGTTGCGCTCATAAAAAAAATAGCCGACGGTGCCAAATGCCGCGTTATCGGGCGTGATGTTGATAATGACGATATCAATCGGCTGCAGTGTGCCGCTCTGGTCGGCGCTGATCAGCATATTGGCCTTGCCTCCCGGAACACTGCCCCAAGCAGGCCCGCCAGACTGGTGACCATCGAATAGATCGACGTTGCCGGGTTCGCCGGATTGCTGGTGCCATTGGCAAAGGCATTGCCTAGCGCAGCTACGTCACTGGCGAGGATTTTGTCTGGGGCGTACTCGCTGTTCTCCACCCAGATATTCACGACGCGCCCATCGGCCGTGGTCCAGGTTTGCTGCAGCGTGGTGGCATGCAGCGCGTTGTCGGCGTCGTACCAACTGCGGCTGGCACCCACGGCATAAGTCACGTGCTGGCGCGGTTTGAGCGCCGCTTTTTTGTTGCGCGGCGGTGACCGTGGGCGGCACAAAATGGCGGATGCTGGCTGGAATCTGATTCACTGGCGGCAGTTTGGTCGCCGCGGCGCGTCGCTGCCGTGCGCTGGCAAGCTGCGCAGTCTGGATTGGAATGTTGTACAGGCTTAGATAATCAGTGCCGGTGTTGCTCACCACCAGCGTGCCGCTGCGGCCCGCGGTGTTGGCGATATTGATGTCGACCAGTACGGCGGCGCTGCCGGTGTTGTCATAACTCCACGTGCCGCTCAGGCCCGTGGCGGCAGTCTGGGCATCGACCGCGCCGCAATTGCTGCCGCTGCAATCGACATTCAGGCTGACATGGGCCGATGGCGGCGCAGTGGGCAAGGGGGGTGGGGCGTG
>BBFD01000359.1 GCA_001313065.1 Silvimonas sp. JCM 19000 | reverse complement strand
CGCCGGTTGGCTAAGCCAGAGCGGCCAGGTGGCCATCTGCCTGCCCAATCGCACCAGCATCGAATTAACTGGCAGCAAGCCGCGCGGCTATGACAGCCTCAGTTACTGAGCGCCCGGCGCATACCCTGACTGCTACGGCAGCGGATTTGCGCATAGCCCGTTACGCCGCTATCGCCATTTTGCTGGGCGTGGTGGAAGCCGGCTTTCCTTCGCCCATCCCCGGGGTCAAACCCGGCATCGCCAATATCATCACGCTGGTGGTGTTGTGGCGTTACGGCTGGCGCGATGCGGCATGGGTGTCTTTGCTGCGGATTTTTTTTGGTGGCTCATTGTTGCTGGGCGGATTTTTTGTCGCCGGGCTTTGCACTGGCTTGTGCGGTGGCCTGTGTAGCCTGGCGGCGCTGGCCGCCGCCCAATATCTGCCGCGCCGCTGGTTTGGCCCGGTCAGCCTGTCCTTGATCGCGGCCTTTGCGCATATCGCCGGACAGCTGGGCCTGGCCCGTTTATGGCTGATTCCCGATAACGGCATCGTACGGCTGGCGCCGGTATTCTTTGGCGCAGCGCTGCTGTTTGGCCTGGCCAATGGCCTGATCGCCGCGCGCTTGCTGCGCCCGGCCCCTGAAGTATCTGAAGAGACTGCATCATGAAAACCATCACCGTCGGCCTGACCGGCGCCTCCGGTTTGCCCTATGGCATGCGCTTGATCGAAACCCTGCTCGCCGCGGGTTGCCGGGTGCATGTGCTGTACACCCAGGCCGCACAAATTGTGGCGCGGCAAGAAATGGGCTTTACCTGGCCGGGCCGCGCGACGGAACTGGCCGACTGGATGCGCGCACATTTTGCGCTGGCTGAGCCCGAGCGCTTGAAGGTGTTTGGTCAGCAAGAATGGTTTGCGCCGATGGCCTCGGGTTCGAATCCTGGCGATGGCATGGTGGTGTGTCCGTGCACGATGGGCGCGCTGGCTGCGATTGCGGGTGGGGCTTCCGACAATCTGCTGGAGCGCGCCGCCGATGTGATGATCAAGGAAAACAAAAAAAAGCTGATTCTGGTGCCGCGCGAGGCGCCATTTTCAGCATTGCACCTGGAAAACATGCTCAAGCTGGCGCGCCTGGGTGTGGTCATCCTGCCGCCCAACCCGGGCTTTTATCACCATCCGCAAAACATCGGCGATCTGGTGGATTTTGTGGTGGCGCGCATCCTGGACCAACTGGCGGTGCCGCATCAGTTAATGCAACGCTGGGGCGAAGAAACGCCGGAATAAAAGATCAAGACGCTACATAGGGTGGGTCTCGACCCACCATACAAAGGGGCATTTCAAAGCGCCGCCCCCGAATCATCGGCTTTGCATGGTGGGTCTTGACCCACCCTATGCCGCGCGCGCGAGGCGGTTACTGACGCGCGCGAACTGCCATGACAGCAGGCAGGCGGTGAAGCCCAGCGCCACCACCAGCGCCGTCCAGTAACCGGCCGCGCCATAGCCCTGCACATGGTCGCCCCAGCCAAACGTCAGCACATATCCCAGTGGCAAACCCACAATCCAGAACGCGGTCAGATGGATGATCATGGGCGTGCGCGTCACCTTGTAGCCGCGCAAGATGCCCGCCGCGATCACCTGAGTGGCATCGAACAACTGGAACACCGCAGCATAAATCAGCAGCACAGACGCCAGCGCCAGCACTTGGGTGTCGTGCGTGTACCAGCCCGCAATCCAGCCATGGCCGAGGGCGGTAAACAAACCCGATGCCACTGCCGACGCCACGCCCATCTTGAAACCGGCCCAGCCAATAAAACGGGCATCACGTGCCTGTTGCGCGCCCAGCGCCTGGCCCACGCGCACGGTTAGCGCCGTACCCAAAGCCGCCGGTATCTGGAACACCAGGGAGGCAAAATTGAGCGCAATCTGATGCGCCGCCACCGGCACCGTGCCCAGCCGTGCAATCAGCAAGGAGATTCCGGCAAAGGCGCTCACTTCCACAAAAAAACATCAGCCCCATCGGCACGCCCAGCTTGAGCAATTCCAACTGCTTGCGCCAATCAATGCGCTGCCAGTTGCGTAGCGGATAGGTGTCGCGATAGGTGTCGGCATAGCGGATCCACGCCAGCATCATCAGCGCGCTGGCCCACAAACAGAACGCCGAGGCGTAGCCACAGCCCACGCCGCCGAGAGCCGGCAGGCCAAAGTGGCCGTAAATCAGAATCCAGTTGGCGGGCACATTCAGGCCAGGCCGACCAGCGCCATGATCATCATGGGCTTGGTGCTGTTCAGGCTGGCGCTATAGCTATAACAGACGCGGAAAAACGAGAACGCGGGCAAGCCCCAGGCCACAGCAACCAGAAAACGATGCGCCTTGTCCGCCACAGCATTCGCCAGGCCCAGATGGCCAAAAAATCGGCATGGCGGCCCACACCAGCAACCAGCCCACCACGGTGAACATCGCCGCCTGATAAAACGCTTGCTGGACCAGAAACGGAATCTGCTTGCGCTCATTGGCGCCCACCGCATGCGCGATCAGCGGGCTGCTGGCCAGCAGCAAGCCGATCAGGGTGACGATGATGGTAATCCACACCGAGGCGCCCACCGACACCGCAGCCAGGTCATCGGCGGAGACATGCCCGGCCATGACGGCATCGACAAAGGCCGTGCCCACCTGGCCAGTTGCCCGATCATGATGGGCCAGGCCAAAGTCCAGGTGGCGCGGATTTCTTGCCAAAGTCGTGCCAGGGTCATGCGATCCTTGCGGGGATTTGTTGGGGTGGGATTAGCGTTGCAGGCCGACGCAACCCTGGCGCGTCGGCACTTCGTAGCAGCCGATCAGTTCGGGCAGGCGTTGGCAGAATAACAAGGCGGCTTCGAGCTCGATATCGAGAACGGCCAGCGAACCATCCGCCAGCAAGCCAGTGCGGTAACCCAGCGCGGTGGCGACGGCGTCGGCGCGCGACAAGGCGGCGACACTGACACCGGCGGCGGTTTTAAGGCGCAACCAACATCGTTGTTCCAGACGCAGCGCGGCGGGGGAAATCACCGGTGCGAGCAGGGCGCGGCGGGGCAAAGACAAAGCGGGCTCGATTTCAAGACAATCAACCATGGGGAAAACCTCCATCGAAAAAAAATTGCGACATCGACGGCGGCCCCAGTTGCGAAGCAGCCGACGCTTTAGCGGATTTCCCGTGCAAAACCGGCGCGCCCCGCAAGTTGTCGATTAACTCGGCGCGGCCATGCATCAAGCATGGCTGTAAAACGAAAAAACCCGCGTGCCAGACGCAGGTTTCGGCACGCTTTAGCAGAATTTATCAGGCGCCCTGCAAGCTGAAGATCAAATCGGCGCGACAGGTCGTATTTGTACGCCTGCCCTGCAACCGGCGTCAACCCTCGCACCAGAACAGATGGCTGCTCCGCAGTCTCGGCAAAATCTGTTGTGGTATGAACCGACCGGCCGGTCAAATGCGGACTAGTGCGCAGTGGCTCGGGCCCGTGCCAGAACACGGCGTAAATCCCGCGCCGAGCCAAAGCCGGCCATTTCGGCCACGCGTTCCAGCGGCAAACGGCTGTCGGCCAGCAAGGTTTGCGCCTGTGCCACGCGTAATGCACGCAGATATTCATTCGGTGTGATTTGCGCGTTATCGCGGAACAACCGCGTCAGATGGCGCGGCGAGACGTGGGCGATATCGGCCATTTTCTCCAGCGACCAATCGGCGGCCAGGTCCTGCGCCAGCCGTTCCTGCACCCGATGCACCAGCGGATGCAGATGATTGCGATACATAAACCACGCCGACAATTGCGGATCGTCGCCGCCACGCCGGAAATACACCAGCAGACGCCGGGCCACATCGGCGGCCTTCTGCGGCGAAACATGCGTGGCAATCAGCTGTAGCGCCAGATCTATCCCGGCGGTAATGCCGGCCGAAGTCCAGATGCGGCCATCTTGCACAAACACGCGGTTGGCTTCGATCTGCGCCTGCGGAGCCAGCGTTTGCAGCTCGGCCAGGTGGGCAAAATGCGTGGTACAGCGTCGGCCCTCCAGCAAGCCGGCCTGCGCCGCGTACAGCGCCCCGGCGCAAACCGTGGCGAGTTCCAGCTGCGGCTGCAGCATGATGTGGCGCAACCAACGCACTATGCGTCATGTTGCGGGCCGGGGCGCGCGGTATCGTGGCCGGGAA
>BBFD01000358.1 GCA_001313065.1 Silvimonas sp. JCM 19000 | reverse complement strand
ACCACCACGGTTACCACCGTTACCGCAGGCACCATCACCAGCACCGCCCCCGGCAAGACCGTCGCGCCACCGTTGCCGGTGCCGCTGATGAAACGGTAACCCCGGTGACCCGCGCCGACGCCCAACGCCTGCTTGAACAGGGCGCATTTGGCCCGACCGAATCCGATATCGCCAGCGTGCAGGCCCTGGGTGTCAAAGGCTGGATCCGCCAGCAGATTGCCACTTCGACCACTGGCTACCCCGGCTACTTTTATGTCGACCCTTTCCTCGGTGCGGCGTGCGGCAATGAAAAACACATCATTGCGCAATCGACCGATGCGCTGGCTATCAAATGGTGCAGCCGTGATTTCTACGGTCCGGCACCGATCCAGCGCAAGTTCTTTACCAATGCACTGAACGCCCCCGACCAGTTGCGCCAGCGCGTGGCCTTTGCCTTGTCGCAAATCTTTGTGACTTCGGGCTACGAAGCCTATGCGCAAGCTGATTATCAAAACATGTTGCTGAACGACGCGTTCGGCAACTTCAAAACCCTGATGACCGATGTAACGCTGCACCCGACCATGGGTGACTGGCTGGATATGGTCAACAACGACAAGCCCAACGCGGCCAAAGGCATCCAGGCCAACGAAAACTATGCGCGTGAGTTCATGCAATTGTTTACCGTCGGCACGCAAATGCTGAACGCCGACGGCACCACGCAACTGGACAGCAACGGCAAGCCGGTGGCGGTGTATACCCAGGCGCAAGTGACCGATCTGGCCCGCGTGTTTACGGGTTGGTCTTATCCGCCGCATGACGGTCTGGCGCCGAGCTGGAACGCCGGGATCAACCATATGGGCAAGATGATCGCCTTTGATGCGCACCACGATACCGATGCCAAGACCATCATCGGCGGCGTAACCCTGGCCGGTGGCCAGACCGCGCAAGCCGATCTGGATGCGGCAATGACTGCGGTGTTCAATCACCCGAATGTGGGCCCGTTTATCAGCAAGCAACTGATCCAGAAACTGGTGACCAGCAATCCCACCCCCGCCTATGTCGGCCGTGTGGCGGCGGTGTTCAACGATAACGGTGCCGGTGTGCGCGGTGATATGGCTGCGGTAGTCATGGCCATCCTGACCGATAGCGAAGCACGTGGCGACGTCAAGACCGATGCCAACTACGGCAAGCTGCGTGAACCGGCCGTGTATATGGCGTCGATCCTGCGTACCCTGGGCGGCACCACCGATGGCGTCGGTCCGTCGTACTGGGCCAGCCAGCAAGGCCAACCGCTGTTCATTTCGCCTTCGGTGTTCAACTACTACTCGCCGTCGTATGTCGCTCCGGGCACCACCCTGTACGGGCCGGAATTTGGTGTGCTCAATACCAGCTCGCAAATCCTGCGCAGCAACTTTGTGGCACAGATCATCTTTCTGGGCGGCGTGCCGGCAGATACCTCGGTGACCGGTTCGATTGGTACTCATACCGATCTGCTGGGCAAGTTTGGTGGTTACAGCGATCGCGCTGCCGCCGTGGCCAAGTTCAACGACGTGCTGCTGCACAACTCGCTCAGCACGCAAGGCACCGCAGCGATCATGCGTTACCTGAACATGCTGACCAACGCACAAGTGACCTCGATGCCGCGTCTGCTGTCCGCTGATAGCACCTACCTGATCCTGACTTCGCCGCAATACGAAATCCAGAAATAACAAGCAGGTTGTAGCGGTCCTTAAGCCGGGCACCCCATGGGTAGCCCGGTTTTTTTTATGCCTGGATCGGGTGGATGTGGGCGGTTGCGGCGCTGCGTGTTTCATCCGATAGTGCAGGGCATGCCGACCCCGCCGCCGCCACGAGCCCGCCCATGACCCAGCCCGCGTCCGAACATCCTTTATATCTGGCCGCCGTGCGCAAGCATCTGGCCGGTGACGTTGCCGCGGCCGAGGCCGACTACCGCGCCTTGCTGGCGCAGCAACCGGGCCATGCCGCCGGCCAGCATTACCTGGGTTTCCTGCTGCAGCAGTCCGATCGCCTCGCCGAGGCCGACGCCGCACTGCGGCTGGCTTTGCAACTGGATGATCGTCACGCCGAATGGCATTTCAATCACGGCATCGTGCTGGCGCGGCTAGGGCGCACCGACGCCGCCATCGACGCATTCTGCCAGGCATTGGCGCTGGATCCAGCGCCGTATTTTTTTACTGGACCAATCTGGCGCGGCGTTTGAGACGCAACAGGAATGGCTGCGCGCCGAGCAGTGTTATCACAAGGCGGCGCAGCTTGATCCCGCTTGCCTGATGCCTTCTATTTGCTCTCGGCCCTGTTGCTGAAACAGCAACGCTATGACGAAGCGCGCCACTTCAATCATCGCGGCATCGTCGCGGACCCGGATAAAGCACCCTCGCGCATCATGCTGGCCCAGGCCTGGCATGCGCTGGGTGATCCGGCCGCGGCCATCGCCGTGTTGCAACAATGGCAACGCGACGATCCCGCCAATGCAGAGGCCGCCCATTTGCTGGTGGCCTATCAGGGCCAGGCGGCGCCTGAGCAATGTAGCGAGACCTATGTCGAACAGGTGTTCGATGCCTTTGCCGCCAGCTTTGATTCGATTCTGACGCGGCTGGAATACAGCGGCCCGCGTCTGGTTGAAGCCTGGTTGCAGCAGCATCAGCAATGCTTTGCCAACGCGCTTGATCTTGGCTGCGGCACGGGCCTGGTGGGGCAGGTGCTGCGGCCGTTTGTGGAGACGCTGGTGGGCGTTGATCTGAGCCAGCGCATGCTCGATCACGCCGCTGAACGCGGCATTTATCAGCACTTGCATCACGCCGAACTCAGCGCCTTTTTTGCTCGCGGAGCCGTCGCATTACGCCTTGATCAGTTGCATGGATACGCTGACTTATATCGGCCAGCTTGCACCGGTGCTGGCGCTGATCCATGCGCGTTTGCAGCCGGGTGGCATATTGCTGTGCTCCACCGAGCGACTGGACGATCCTGGCCTGCATTACCGCCTGAATACCAGCGGCCGCTACAGCCACAGTCCGGCCTGGCTGGCGGCGCTATTGCGCGAACAGGGATTTGTGATTGAAGACATGCTCGATGCCGTCATCCGCAAAGAGGCGGGCTATCCCTTGCCGGGCCAGTTTATTGCAGCGCGCCGCCCGCACTGAGGCGAGCACCAGCGCATAAAAAAAACGCCCCGACCATGCCGGGGCGTTTTGCGTGGCTTTGCTCAAGTCGAATTACGGCAGCGTCTTCAGATGCGGTGCCACCGTATTGGCAAAGTTGTTGTTATTGCTGGCGTCCCAGTTGGTCGACCAATCCATTACGCCACGCAGACCGGGGTATTTGGCAACCGGTATATAGCTGCCGCAATGCGTGCCCTGGGTCAGGCAATCCACGGCGTTATTGACCACGGACGGATCGACATAGCCGCTACCCGCGCCCGAAGCCGAAGCCGGCAAGCCCAGACCCACCTGGCCCGGCTGCAGATACTGCAACACGGTGTCGGCCTGCGCGGTAATAAAGTCCACCGTGCCCTGGTTGTAGTTCTTGCCGTCGCGACCGGGCATCGAACCCGAGTTGTAGTACTGCGTGTTGACCATGGTAATGATGCTGCCCAGGTCACGCGCTACTTGCAGATAGCGCCAGCGCCCGGAATGTTGGGCAGCATGTCGATGGTCTGCGGTGCCATGGTGATGATCAGGTTCGGCCCGACTTTGGCGCTGAGTTGGCGCAATGCGCTTTCCAGATTGGCCACGTTGATGGCGTTTTCCAGATCGATATCGATGCCGTCAAAGCCGTATTGCTGGATCAGGGCATAGGCACTGTTCACAAAGTTGGTGACGGCCGTGCTGTTGCCCAGGGTGATGCTGCCGTTCTGGCCGCCCACCGACAGAATCACAAAGCGCCCCTGGCTGTGCAGCGTTTTTGATGTCATTGGCAAATTGCGCGTTGGTGTAACCGCCAGACACGGCCTTGGACAAGCCCGAATCGATATTGAACAGCAGACCGCCATCGTTGGCCGGATCGGCATCGGCAAAGGCCACTTCGACCACGTTGTAGCTGGTCGGCACCTGCGCCAGCGTTTGCACCGCTGCGCCGTTATCAAAGTTCTGCCAGTAGCCCACCAGCACATGCTTGGGCAGGCTGCCGGTCGGCGTTGGAGCCGGGGTCGGCGTGGGCGTGGGTGCCGGG
>BBFD01000357.1 GCA_001313065.1 Silvimonas sp. JCM 19000 | reverse complement strand
CGAAGCTTTGCCCCCAACGAAGCCCAGGTCGGCCAGACCGGCGTGGTGGTGGCGCCGGAGCTGTATATCGCCATCGGCATCTCCGGCGCGGTACAACATCTGGCGGGCATGAAAGACAGCACCGTGGTGGTCGCCATCAATAGCGATCCGGATGCGCCGATCTTTCAGCATGCCGATTACAGCCTGGTAGGGGACTTATTCAGCGTGGTGCCCGAGTTGACCGCACGCTTGTGAGAGAGAGATTGCGCTTAGCAAAACGCCGGCTTGTGCCGGCGTTTTTTTATGCCGTGCCGCCCGCGCCGCTGCGGTAGCCGGTGCCGCGACTCGGCATACCCCGGGTTTTCATAACAGGGGATTTTGTAAGAAAACCACTTACTCCGCATATTATTTCGCTGTCGGCAGCGTACATTTCTGTATGTATAAACCTGCGACGCCGCGTAAATCTTTGTAGAATACCCAGCCCTAGCTTACAAGAAAGTCCACCAGGAACGCTCCTGGGACGGGCTCCCCGGTATAATTTGCTAGTGTGTAAGCATACCGCGTTGTTTTTTGCGCATTCTGGGTATTCATGCTGCGTCAATTTTCTTTCGCCCGCCTGGGCATGTCGGTGTTCGTGTTTGTGCTGAGCCTGTTCGGCCGCAGCGCCGTGGCCGCGCCCAGCGTGGCGTTTTACTACGGCAGCAATCCGCCGCTGGTCACGCTGGCCACTTATGACTGGGCCGTGGTGGAGCCAGATGCCCTGCCCGCCCCGCCCGTCGGTGGCAAAACCACGTGGTTTGCCTATGTGAGTCTGGGCGAGGTGCATCCGGAGCGCGACTACGCGCGCGACATCCCGGCAGCCTGGCAGTTGGGCAGCAATGCCGCCTGGGGCGGCGCGGTCATTGACCAGACGCCAGCGGCGTGGCCGCAGTTTGTGCTGGACCGCATGATCACGCCCTTGTGGCAGCGCGGTTATCACGCTTTTTTTTCTGGATACGCTCGACGCCTTTAACCTGGTGGCCCGCACCGACGCGCAACGCCAGGCGCAGGCCGATGGGCTGGTGCGCGTGATCAAGGCCATCAAGGCGCGCTATCCCGAGGCGCAGCTGTTTGCCAATCGCGGCTTTGAAATCATGCCGCGCATACACGATCAACTGGTCGGCGTGGCATTCGAGTCATTGGTGCAGGGATGGGATGCCGACAAGAAACAGTTCCGCACAGTGCCCGTGGCCGACCAGCAATGGTTGCTGCAGCAACTGGCGCCGATCACCACACAATATAAATTGCCGGTAGTGGCCATTGATTACGCCGCCCCTGCCGACAGCGCACGCATTGCGCAGCAAATCAGCGCGCACGGCTTTATTCCGTGGGTGAGCGATCCCTTGCTGTCCACCCTGCCCGCCCCTGCGCCGCTGGCCGGGCTCAAGCCGCTGCCGCGCAAGGTTTATATCCTTTACAACGCCCGGCTGGCGCCCAGCATCATGGGCAACGAAATTCTTTATTTATCCACCCCGCTCAATTATCTGGGTTTGGTGCCGCGCTATATCGATGTGGCCGGGCCGATGCCGGACGATATCGATAGTGGCCAGGTTGCCGGTGTGATCAGTTGGCTGACCGCAGGCAACAGCACGCCCGCCGCCGAGCAATGGCTCAGCCGCGCGCTGGCGGCGCATGTGCCGTGGGTGATGCTGGGCAATCCGGGCTTTGATCTGGATAGCGGTTGGCAAGGTCAGCTTGGCATTCAGTCGGATAACGGCGTCACCACCGTCGAGCAAGCACGCATTTTGCAGCAATCGCCGCTGCTGCAGGCAGAGGCCCCGTTGTTGCCGCAGCGGGTCGGTTTTTGGGGCTGGCATTTACGCGACGGCACGCCGTGGCTGACCATAGGCGCGGGTGACCGCCAGCATGTCGCCATCGCAGTCACGCCTTGGGGCGGTTATGCGCTTGATCCTTATATGTTGGTGGAACTGCCTGATTACACCGCGCGTTGGCTGATTGATCCGGTCGCGTTCTTCCAGAAAGCGCTGCAATTGCCACCGATGCCGGTGCCCGATGTGACCACCGAAAATGGTCGCCGGGTATTTCTGTTTCATATCGATGGCGATGGCTTTGTCTCCAAAGCCGAGCGTCCGGGCTATCCGATTTCCGGCAAAGTCATGACCGACGAAGTACTCAGCCGTCGTGCGCTGCCGGTAACGGCTTCGGTTATTGAAGGCGAAATCGCCCAACCGGCCTTTACCCCAAACAATCCGCCGAATTTGAAAAAAGCCGCACGGGCCATGTTTGCTTTGCCCAATGTCGAGATTGCCAGCCACTCTTATTCGCACCCCTTCAAATGGGGCCTGGCCGAGGCTGGCGTGGGCGAGAGTTACCACCTCGATATCCCTGGCTACGTGTTTAATATTCAACGCGAAACCAAAGACTCGATCGACTACATCAATCGTCGCCTGGTGCCGCCGGGCAAAAAAAAGTGGAAGTCTATCTGTGGCCCGGCGATTGCAACCCGCCCCCCGATGCCATTGCCGCCGTGCGCCAGACCGGCGTGCTGGCCATGAATGGCGGTGACACGCTGATTACGCGCAGCCAGAACACCCTTACCCAGGTGGACGCGATTGGTTTGTACAAGCGCGACGAACTGCAGATTTTTTTTGCGCCCAACCAGAACGAGAACGTCTACACCAACGACTGGACCGGCCCGTATTACGCTTCCGCCGTGCCATCGAAACCTTTGAGCTGACCGATTTACCGCGGCGCTATAAAGCCATCGACGTGTACGTGCATTTTTTATACCGCCAGCAAACGCGCCTCGCTCGATGCGCTCAACCAGACGCTGGACTGGGCGCAGCAACAAGCCATTACCCCGCTGTATGCGTCGCAATACATCGCGCGTGCCACCAGCTTTTTTTGTCGATGCACAGGTAGCCCGCGACGGCGATGCCTTTGTGCTGCATGGCGGCGCGCTGCGCACCTTCCGTATCCCGCAAAGCATGGGTTATCCCGATCTGGGCAAAAGTACCGGCGTGGCCGGTTATCTGGATCACGGCGTGGAGCGTTATCTGCATCTGACTGGCCCGGACGCACGTATAGCGTTGCAAGCGAGCGCGCCCACGCAAATCTCGCTGGCCGACGCCAATGGCGTGACGCAACAGGCGCATATCACGCCACAACGACTGGAAATCCGTTTACGCGCCGAACAACAGAATCTGCAATTCAGCCTGCGCAATGCGCAAGGTTGTAGCGTGACCGCCGACGGCAAACCCGTGTCCGCCAGCAGCACCGATGGCACCGTGACTCACTATAAATTGACTACGCATGCTGCCTCGATCATCGCCCAATGCCCACGTTGAACCGCAAGAACGGGCGCGCCTGGTTTCGCGCTGGAGCATTGCGGCCCTCGTAATCGTGGTGGGCGCAGGGCTGGTGTTCTTGTTTCCGCGCGAATCGATTACGCGTGCGGCGGCGTTGGCACGCCCGGAAGATGCGCTGGCCTCCGATTATTTGCGCTCAGAACTGGCGCACCATCCGACGACGTCGAAGTGCGCCAGACGCTGGTGGGGCGTTATGCGCGCGCTGGCAATTTTGCGAGGCGCAGCGCTTGCTGGCGCCGATGGCCGCCAATCCGCATACGCGGCAACAGGCCGATCTGGCGCGGGTGGATTTGCAGGAAGCCGAAATCAGCTCGCTGCTGCCGGGCGCGCCACGCGTGGCCGCCATCGAACGCATGCACAGCCTGATTGCCGAAGTAACGCAAAGCTGGCTGGACCAACGCGTGGTGCTCGACCCCAACTGGCTGATGACTAAATTGTCGACGTGGGCGCCCGAATTGCTGGACCCGGTGTATTTATCGATGGCGCAGCGGCAGCCGGCTGAGGCGGGGCGTTGGTTGGCCAAAGCCGCTGATTCGGCCATGGGCGCCGGGCATTATAAAGCCAGCGCACAAGCCTGGTTTGCTGCGCAAGATGCCGCCAGAGATCCGGCGCAACGGCGCATGTATTTCATGCGTGGCGTTTCGGCGCTGCGCGCGGGCAATCTGGCAACCGAAGCCGTGCGCGAGGCCGAGCAACATGGCCAGGAATGGCGCAATGACCGCGAAGTACTGATCCTGCTGATCAACCTGGCGCGCGCCAGCAACAACCCAGCCATGGCCGACCGCTACGCCCGCCGCTTGCTGCAGATGAGCTGGCTGCAG
>BBFD01000356.1 GCA_001313065.1 Silvimonas sp. JCM 19000 | reverse complement strand
CAACGGCCGTGGCGGGGTCGCGCAGTTCGGCCAGAATGCGTTGGTTGCGCAAGGTGGGATCGATCATCGGATGCGCGACCGCGGGTGTATTCGTCGTCGCCCATATCAACCAGCGTGTGGCCTTCGCTTTTCCAGCGATCCGCGATCAGCAGGTTGCCCTTGACCGGCGTATTGGACGCGGCGACGAGGCCCGCCCGCTGGCACAGCAATTGCGCTTCGTAGCAGAAAGTGCCGCCAGAAAAGACCGCCCGGATGTCGCGCCGGGATGGCGCCAATGCAAAGGCAGCGGCATCGAGCATGTGCGTGTCTTCTGCGCTCAGGGTGTGAGCGGCGGCGGGAGGCCTGCGGTTGTGTTCCAGTGCGACGGCCACCTCGGCGGCATGCGCCAGCGTGTGCGCTGCGGTGATGCCCGTGCCTGGATGCTGGCCGGGTCGGCGCCGAGGAAGTGCACGACCACCGGTTTGCCCGCGATGCTGGCCTGCGCCAGGATGCGATCGGCCACTGCGGGTGCGGGCGGTTTGGACACCAGCACAATAACCCTGGTCGCGGGATCGTCCGCCAGTGCCTGTAATCCGGCCAACATGGACAGGCCACCGATTTCTTCGTGCAGATCGTGGCCGCCGGTACCCAGTGCTTGCGAAATACCGGAGCCAGTTGATCGATGCGGCAGGTGATTTCCTGCATGCCGGTGCCCGAGGCCCCGACCACACCGATCGCCCCGCGCCGCACGACATTGGCGAACCCCAGCGGCATGCCATTGATGATGGCGGTGCCGCAATCAGGCCCCATGACCAGCCGTTGCTGCGAATGCGCCAACGTTTTGATCTGCTTTTCCAGTGCCAGGCTGATGTTGTCGCTGAACAGCATCACGTGCATGCCCAGGCGCAGCGCTTGATGGCCTCGGCGGCGGCATAGTCCCCGGGGACTGAAACCAGCGCCAGGTTGATATCGCGATTGCTCTCGTGCGCTTGCGCCAGACTGGCTGGGGGCGCTTCGACGGCGCTGGTGGCCGAGTTGCCGGAAGATTTGCTTTCGAGTGCGCCGGTGGCCAGCGCCATGGCTTGTTCGCAGGCCTCGGCACTGCCGCGCAGCGCGATGATCAGGTCATTCGGGCCGACGGCTTCGCTGCAGGCCAGACCGGCGTCGGCCAACTGGCTCTGGTTGGCAGGTGTGCCCATGACCACCGAGGCCTGGCTGATCCCGGCCAGCGCGCAGATACGGGCCGATAGCTGCATCAGCGATACGGAGTCCTGATACCGGTTACGAAAAAATCTGATGTTTGATCTGCATGATCAAGCCCTTTATTCAATAAATATTGCTGCGCATGCCACCGCCAACTGCGCTGTCATGTAGCTGGGTATTGCGATCCAGACGGGCGCTATCCCATTGTTCGACGGCTTCAACCACGGTTCTCAAACCATGCAGAAAGCCAGCCAGGGTATCGATACCGGAAGAAGCACCGTATTGCATGACGCGGTCAGCCGCGTTTATTAAAACGTCGGCTTGTGGATTAGTCGCAATCGAATTAATCAGAATTAAAATTGATTGTGAGAAATGACCCTGGCTGGCCAATTGCAGATAATGCTGGCTAATTCCGGTGGTTCGCGCTAATCCAATCGAAACCGCATTGGCCATTACGCGAAAATGGGCCACCAGCCTGTGGCAGTGGTGCAATGCGGCCAGATAGCCCAATAAATAATCGTCGCCGTCGGGGGTTAAGCCATGGCCAAGGCCGAGTAGGGCACTCACATTGCGCTGCAATTCCGGCGGCGGTGTGTCGGCATTCCACTGCGTCACCGCTATCCCCCATGCATCGCCGGGGAACAGGCTGAGCGCACTCGTCCGCGGACGTTGGCTGATGTAGCCGCGCAGGTGGTCGAGCAGCAAGGCATGAACCTGGCGCAAGGCGTGGGCAGGCAAAGCATCAAGCAGCGCGCGGGCGCGGTGCTTCCCACACGGCGGCGCTGCTCAGTTCGATATGCCAGTGTTGCGACGTGGTCAGACTGCCGTGCCGATACAACAGCCACTGCCCGGCGGCGCAATGCTCGCGCCAGTCCCAGTTCTCGCCCACTTGCACCACCACGGCCATCGGCTGCGCGGTGGCGGGCGCCGACAGCACCGAGCACAGATTGCCATCGTGCCAGACCAGGTTAAGCGCATGGGCAAAGCAGCTGTGCACGCGTAGCGCCTGGTCGTCATGCCAGCGCCGACGCAGCAAATAGCCCACTGACAGCACAGGCAGCCGGGTGGTGAGTGGCAGCAAGGCCGCGTCAGGCTGCGAGGGCAGTGATGACATTGCCGGCATTGCTTACCCATCCAAAGATGGCGCCTTGTGCTTTGATCATTTCCAGCGACGACTTCTGGAACTCGGGAAAGTAAGAGCCGACGCAATCCGCCGGCACCAGGCATTCAAAGCCGCGGTCATTGGCCTCGCGCACGGTAGTGGTGACGCAGACTTCGGTGGTGACGCCGCAGACGATCAGCGTTTTGATGCCATGATTTTGCAGAATGACATGCAGGTCGGTCTGATAAAACGCGCCTTTGCCAGGCTTGTCGATAACGGGTTCGCCCGCACGCGGATAAAGCTCGGGGATCAGATCGTGGCCCGCTTCGCCGCGCACCAGGATACGGCCCATGGGGCCAGTCGTACCGATAAACGTCTTGCCGCCGCGAGTAAGTTTGGCGGGCGGCAATCGCTGAGATCAGGGCGATGGCCTTCCCGGGTGTGGATAACCAGCAGATTAGCCTTGCGTGCAGCCTCGAGCACTTTTTTTGCAGGGCTCGATGGCGGCGCGCACCAACGAGACATCGTTGCCCAGCGCTTCGCCAAAACCGGCGGGTTCAACAAAATCGCGTTGCATATCGATCATCAACAATGCTGTTGTCTTTTTTTAATCAAAAGGCAAAGCAAACGGTTCAGCAATAAAAGCGGTAGTAGCCATTGACGACACCCTTGAACAGAAATAGAAAACGATTGAATTGAAATTTCTGCTGGGAGTATAAGTACGGGCTTCAAAAAAATACAGCGGAATGATTTTTTTTGTCTTGGCGACAAAATTTTTTTTGATGGTCTCAAATCGCAATTGTTTGAGATGAATCAAATCGCTATCGCTATTATCAAATTCCGCAATGAATAATTGTTATTGCTTAATTAGTACGTAACTCAAATTGCGCTGCTTAATCGCGCACCCGAAACGGCCGGAAATCAAAGCGCCCAAACCCGGCCTTGCCGTGCGCCCAGGCCGAATTTGTAGTTGGGCTTGCCTGACTACAATCCAGCCAGATCGTCCACAAAACCAGCAAATCCGGCCATGTTGAAGCGCGCCAGGCCACCTCTATGATGCGATTCATCATACGAAAGCACCAAAACGCGGCGGAGGTTAACCATGGCAGGTATCCAGTTGGTGGGCGTCAACAAACGCTATGGCAACACCGAAATCATTCCGGAATTCAATCTCGATATTGAGTCCGGCGAGTTCCTGGTTTTTTTTCTTGGTCCGTCGGGCTGTGGCAAGTCGACCTTGTTGCGCATGATTGCCGGACTGGAACCCGTCAGCGCGGGCCAGATCAAGATCGGCGGCCAGGATGTGACCGCCAGTGCGCCTGGTGAGCGCGATCTCGCCATGGTGTTTCAGCATTACGCGCTGTATCCACATATGACGGTGCGCGAAAACATGGCCTTCGGTCTGCGCAACGTCAATGTGCCCGCGGCGGAGATTGATCGCCGCATTAGCGAAGCGGCACGCATGCTGGAACTGGACGGCATGCTGACGCGCAAACCGATACAGCTGTCTGGTGGCCAGCGGCAACGCGTGGCGATTGGCCGCGCCGTGGTCAAAGAGCCGGGCGCTTTTTTTGTTTGATGAGCCTTTGTCCAATCTCGATGCTGCATTACGCAACCGTACCCGGGTGGAACTGGCGCGGCTGCATCAGCGGCTCAAAACCACCATGGTGTTTGTGACGCACGACCAGGTCGAAGCCATGACGCTGGCCAGCCGTATCGTGGTGATGAACCGCGGTCGCATCGAGCAAATGGGTACGCCGATTGAAATCTATCGCAAACCGGCCACGCGATTTGTGGCGGGTTTTATCGGCTCGCCCGCCATGAATTTCATCGATGCGGTGCCCGTGGCTGCCGACGCGATTGCATCCGGGTGCGCCTTGCTGACGGCACCGAAGTCCAG
>BBFD01000355.1 GCA_001313065.1 Silvimonas sp. JCM 19000 | reverse complement strand
CAGATCATTGCGTTTGACCGCTTGTGCCGCACGCTGCATCTGTACAACAACGCCACCTTTCAGAGTGGGCAGAGCGATCTGTACCTCAACGTGCATCCGCGTTTGCTCACCGGCGTGGAGCGCCATGCGTGGTGTTCGAGCGCGTGCTGCACACGGTGAACTGGCAGCCGCAACGCATCGTGCTGGAGATCGTTGAGGACGAAATCGCGCAGGGCGAAGTCAACCGCGTGCGTGATGCGGTGGATAACTATCGGCGCGTGGGTTACCGCATCGCCATCGACGACTTTGGCAGCCGCCACGCCAACCTGGACCGGCTGTGGCAGCTGGAACCGGACATTGTAAAACTCGACCGCGTGCTGATCGCCCAGGCGGTCGAATCGCCCAAACTGCGTCGCGCCCTGCCGCGCCTGGTGCAACTGCTGCACGAGCTGGAGACGCTGGTGGTGGTCGAAGGCATCGAGACCGCGGACCAACAACAGCTGGCGCTGGATGCCGGCGCCGACCTGCTGCAGGGCTTTCACCTGGGCGAACCGCGCCCGCTGGGAAGAGGATGAAACACCAATGACAACGACCGAACCGATTACCCGCTGGCTGGAACGCGGCAATCACATTGTGGTGGCGCCGGGCTGGCGCGATTCGGGCGAAGACCACTGGCAAACCCGCTGGTGCGATGAATATCCCGGCTGCGCCGGGTGCAGCAACGCGATTGGGAAAACCCGCAGGCGGCGGCGTGGGTCAAGGGTCTGGATCAACAGATTCCGGTCGAGGGCCAGACGCTGCTGGTGGCGCATAGCCTGGGCTGCATCACCGTCGGGCACTGGGCGGCGCTGTCGTCAAAAGCGCGTCATGTGGCGGCGGCATTATTGGTGGCGCCGGCCGATGTCACGCGTGACGAAGCGCCGGACAGCTTTCGCGGCTTTATGCCGTTGCCGGCTCGGGAACTGCCATTTCCGAGCTTGTTGGTGGCCAGCGACAATGATCCATCGTGCTCGCTCGATCGTGCGGTGGCATTGTCGCAGGCTGGGGCAGCGAGCTGGTGCCGCTGTCGGGCGTCGGCCACATCAACGTTGACTCCGGCCACGGCGAATGGCCGGTTGGCCTCAAACTGCTGCGCCAACTGCTCAGAAAAGTGAGTAAGGCATAGGGTGGGTCAAGACCCACCATCCAAAGCCATGTGCTCGCGCCACACTGGCGCGTCCCGCCACTTTGGGCGGTGGGTCTAGACCCACCCTATGGGCGCCTCAGCTTCACCCCATCGGCACATGCCCCGGTTGCGCGGCCACGCGGTCGATCCATGCGTTGATCGCCGGTAGGCGCTCAAATCCACCAGGCCTTCGTGCGCGCGATGGGTATAGGCGTACAGCGCGATGTCGGCAATGCTGTACTTGTCGCCGACAAAAAAAAGCGCTTGTCCTGCAAATGCTGTTCCATCACTGCCAGCACCTTGTGCTGCCGGCAATGCAGCTTTGCAACTCGTCTTCGCGCGCGGCGGGGCGGTCGGCAAAGTAAACAATAAAGCGGGCCACAGCCAGTTGCGGCTCGTGGCTGTACTGCTCAAAAAAAACAACCATTGCATCACCTGCGCCTGCTCCCAGCGATCTTCCGGAAACAGACTGGACCCCTGGGCCAGGTAATACAGAATCGCATTCGATTCCGGCAGATAAGTGCTGGCGCCGATCTGCAGCACGGGCACCTTGCCGTTCGGGTTCATCGCCAGAAAGGCGGGCGTGCGATGCGCGCCGTTTTTTCATATCGACTTCGTTCCACTGGAACGGCTTGTCCAACTGGCTCAGCGCCAGTTTGACCTTGTAGCAATTGCCAGACATCGCGAGGCCATGCACGGTATACATCTGCAGATTTCTCCTTAGGGGGACGGCGAGTTAGAGCGAGTAATCCGAGCGCTGCGCTTAACCAAACTTGCGCAGGGCATCGATAGCCAGACCGCTGCCGATGCTGCCAAACAGATCGCCTTCCACGTGCTGCGCGGCGGGCAGCAAAGCGGCGACACGCTGGCGCAACAACGGCACGCCGGACGAACCACCGGTAAAGAACACGGTATCGACCTGGTCGGCGCGCAGGTTAGCGTCTTTAAGCAGCCCGTTGACGGTGTCTTCGATGCGGCTGATCTGCATCGATGGCGTCTTCAAATTCAGCGCGCGCCACGGTATGGGTCAGGCCTTCGGCAATGCGGTCCAGCGGCAATATGTGTTGGTCCTGGCCGGACAAGGCAATCTTGGTTTCTTCCACCCGCATCGCCAGCCAGTGGCCAGCGCGTTCCGAAATCAAGCCGAACAAGCGATCCAGCAATATCCGCGTATCGGGGCCGGAATCGCGAAAGACATCCTGCAATTCGGACCAGATCTTGCGCGTGTAAACAAAGTTGATGGTGTGCCAGGTGGCCAGGTTGAAGTAATAACTGGACGGCACTTCGGAGTTGTTTTTTCAAGCGGCTGCGATAACCAAGCAGCGGCATCACGCAGGCCAGGCTTAGTTGTTTATCAAAGTCGGTACCGCCGATATGCACGCCGCCGTTGGCCAGGATGTCGCCCAGGCGATCGCTTTGGCGGGCACGCTCCGGCGACAGGCGCAGCAGCGAAAAGTCGGAGGTACCGCCGCCGATATCGACGATCAGGGTGAGGGTTTCGCGCTGCAGCGTGCGTTCAAAATCAAACGCCGCGGCAATTGGCTCGTACTGGAACTCGACATGCTTCAGCCCCACCGAGCGCGCAATATCAGCCAGCACGTCTTGCGCCAGTTGATCGGCCACCGGGTCGTCATCGACAAAATGCACCGGGCGGCCCAGCACCGCGTGCTCGAACCCACGGCCGGCGGCCTGCTCGGCGCGGCGTTTAAGCTCGCCGATAAAGTGACTGAGAATGGTGCGGAACGACAGGCTCTGGCCCTGGACCTCGGTCTGCAAATCCATCAGGCCGGTACCAATATGCTCTTGAGCGAACGCATCAGGCGGCCTTCGTAGCCTTCCAGATATTCATTCAGCGCCACGCGGCCATAGCTGATGTTGTCTTCTTCCGCGTTAAAAAAACAGCATCGAAGGCAAGGTGGTCTTGCCGTCTTCAAGCACCAGCAGCGGCGCTGCCCCTGGCCGCATCCAGCCGACGGTGGAATTGGAGGTGCCAAAGTCGATGCCACAGGCACGGGCGATTGCACCCGGCGCCAGCGTGGAGCTGGCATGCGGATGCAAGGACGAGGAGGCGGGATGGTTCAATGTTTTTTCCTATCGCTAAAACGTCCGCGTCGCTGCGGCCTGGCCCGACAAGGGCAGGCCAGCGGCTGACAGCTCAGCCAGGGCCAGGCGGGCTGGTCGGGCTGGCCATCGGGGGGCGGCGCGCGGAGTCGCTATTCTAGCGACAGCGCCTCGCCTTACCTAGCGCGGCGTCTTGCTGGCTGGATCAGTGGCAGCCGAGCGTTTTTTTTATGCCGTTCAACGCTTTTATATCGTTTTCGATTTGCGCCGCGCTGTTTAGCGGGCTGTAGTGCTTGCAGGAAAACTTGATTTAAGACAATTCCGGTAAGACCCAAAACAGCTTCACTACAGACTTTTACGGGCGCAATCATCATGATGAATAAAATTGCGACTTGCAGCGCTACTGCATTGTCAGCGTCAACCCGGCGGGGCCCTGCTTACCGTGGGCAACCCCGGCTTAGCTTACTGAGCCGTTGCATCATGCTCTTGCCCGGACTGGCTGGCGCGGCCGATATCAACCTGACCAGCAGCGTCCCCAGCTTTGATGTGGGTGCGACCACGGTCACCACCGGTTCCATCGTGGTCAACGACGGGGTGGATGGCGTCATTACCGGCGCGGGCGGGCAGTTGCGGTACACGCCGACCGCAGCGACTGGTTGCTGGGCGGCAGCACCAGCGGCAATAGCCAGACGCTGGACATGTCGGGGCTGGATAGCCTGGTGTTTACCGGCGCCGGGCACAAGGTGGTGATCGGCAGCGGGGTGCAGTTTGCCACCGGCGTGCTGACGCTGGCGCAGAGCACGGTGTTGAATGTGGCCAATGTTGTGGTCGGGCAATCGGATTCGAGTGGCACCATCAACTTTGGCAGCGGCTCCAGCATGGCAGCTTCAAATTACGTGGCGAAGACGGCAGCAGTGCCGCCACGGCGCTCCAGATTGGTGTCGACGCGGCGACGGCTCGATCCAGACCACGGGCGTACTGGATTTGAGCGGTGG
>BBFD01000354.1 GCA_001313065.1 Silvimonas sp. JCM 19000 | reverse complement strand
CGATTGCGTCAATTGCGGCGCACATGCGCCGGCCGCGCTGACGGCGGCGCAACCGCTGGCGCAATTCGAGACCTTTGCGGATCTGCCAACTGGATACTGGCGGAGGCGTAATTGGAGCGCGAAGTCTGTTTGAGCGAAGAACTGGCCGAACGCGGGCTGGGCCAGCGTTTTGTGGTGGTGCAAAACGGCATGCCGCGCCAGGCCTTTGCCGTGCGTTATCAGGGTCAGCCCTACGGTTATTTGAATAGCTGCGCGCATATCCCGATCGAACTCGACTATCAGCCCGGTGACTTCTGGGATCTGAGCCAGAATTACCTGGTTTGCGCCACGCACGGGGCTTACTACGCCCCCGATACCGGATTGTGTCTGGGCGGGCCTTGCCCCGGTCGTCGTTTACAACCGGTGCCGCTCACTGAACATGATGGTCGCGTATACTTCAGCGAAACTGACGACACACCTGTGATCGCCATCAAGCCTGTCTAAGACCAACCCGAGAGCTCCGATGCAAGACAACTGGGAACGCGAAGTCCTGACCAACCTGCTGCAAGCCGGTCTGAAAGAACAACGACGGGCACGCCGCTGGAATATCTTTTTTTAAACTGCTGGGCTTTATCACTTTCTTTATTGTGCTGGCGCTGATCATGGGCTGGTTTGGCAATAAAGAGATGGAAAGCGTCACCACCGGCCCGCATACCGCGATGGTCACCATGCGTGGCGAAATCTCGGCCGATGGCGAAGCCAATGTCGACACCGTGCTCGATGGCCTGACCCAGGCCTTTGAAGACAAAAAACACCAAAGGCGTCATCCTGAGCGTCGACAGCCCTGGCGGCAGCCCGGTGCTGGCCGGCCAGTTGCATGACGAAATGGAACGCCTGAAAGCCAAACATCCCGGCGTGCCGCTGTATGTGGTGGTGGGCGATATTTGCGCCTCCGGTTGTTATTACGCCGCCGTCGCCGCTGATCGCATCTACGCCGACAAGGCGTCGATTGTCGGTTCGATTGGCGTGTTGATGGATGGCTTTGGCTTTACCGGGGTGATGGAGAAGTTTGGCGTTGAGCGCCGTCTGCTGACCGCGGGTGCGCATAAAGGCTTTCTTGATCCGTTCTCGCCGCAAAAGCCGGAAGAAAAAAGCCAAGGCGCAAGCGATGCTGGATGAAATCCACACCCAGTTTATCGATACCGTCAAAGCGGGCCGCGGCAAGAAACTGGTCACTGATAATCCCGATCTGTTCAGCGGTCTGGTCTGGTCGGGCGCCAGTAGCATCAAGCTGGGCCTGGTGGACGGCCTCGGTTCGGTGGATAGCGTGGCGCGCGATGTCATCAAGGCAGAAGACGTGGTCGACTTTACCCCGCAGCCGGGCTATTTCGACCGCTTTGCCCGCCGCATCGGCGTGGAAGCCGCCAGTAAACTGGCCAGCGAGATGAAGCTGGCGGTGCACTAAGCTTGATCACCATCCAGCACGCATAGCAGGAACCGCATGGGGCAGGGCGCTGGCGCCCGCCCTTTGCGCAAGAAGGTGATAACGCTCAGGAGATGGAGATAGCATGGCACGCAAGGTTCGCGAAGAAGAGCACGTAAACCACGAACGCTGGCTGGTGTCGTATGCCGACTTCATTACGCTGCTCTTTGCGTTCTTTGTGGTGATGTACGCCATCTCGTCGGTCAATGAAGGCAAATACCACGTGCTGTCTGATTCGATGGTCAACGCTTTCCAGAACAACCCCACCAATGGCGCCGCCACCGCCATCCGCCTGCCGCCCAACCAGAGCGCGCAGAACACGCTGGCGCACATTCAGGTTACCAACGCCAAACCAACCCCGGCGCCCACGCCCGATAATGCCAAGCTGGAAAAAAAATGCGTGGCATGGCGGGTGATCTGCAGCAATCGCTCGGCGCGCTGATCCAGCAAGGCAAGGTGCGGGTCACCCAGTCGCGGCGTGGCATTGCGGTGGAGATCAGTGACAGCGTGCTGTTTACCTCGGCCAAGGCCGATTTGCAGCCGCAATCCATCGCCGCCTTGCGCGCGGTGGCCGATTCCATCAAGAACACCGACAACCTGATCCAGGTAGAAGGCAATACCGATAACCAGCCAATCCGCTCGCCACAGTACCGTCCAACTGGGAACTGTCGGCGTCACGCGCGGCGTCGGTGGTGCGTTTGTTTGTTGATGCCGGCGTGGCGCCCAGCCGCATGGTGGCGATTGGTTATGGCGAGTTTCGTCCCGTCGAAAGTAATGACAGCGAAACCGGCCGCCAGCGCAATCGGCGCGTGACCATCAATATCCTGGCTGACAACCGCGATGAAGTAGCGGTTGTGCCGACCGCGGCCAACTGAGCGCCGCGCGCCATGAGCGAGCCGTTTCTGCGCGACCCGCATGTGGTCTGGCGCACCACGCAACTGGTTTTCCGCAACGCCCGCCTGGCGCAGCTGATGAGCGTGACCAACGCCAGCATCGTGGCGTGGGCCATCAGCGATGATCTGAGCACCAACGGCTTATCACTCTGGTGGGGCGCGGTGGCGCTGTGTGCGTTTGGCCGCTTGTGGTTGGCCGAGCGCTTTCGCATTAACGCACCGCCCCCGGGCGCAGCCTCGCTCTGGCGCAAACGCTTTTTTTTGTCGGCGCGGCCTTGTCGGCCTTGTGTTGGGCCGGTGGCGGTGCGTGGATCATGCTGTCGGTGCCTGCTACCGAACGGGTCTTCATGGCGCTGGTGCTGGTAGGCATGCTGGCGGGCGCGGTGCCTATTCTGGCGCCTTCGCCATGGGCCTTGCGTGCTTTTGTCGGCCTGCTGATGCTGCCGCTGTTTTTTGTTCGCGCTCCTCACCGGCGGCAATACCGGCATCGGGTTTGCGCTGCTGCTGATCTTCTTTGTATTTACCGTGGTGCGTAGCGCCGCCGAATACCATCACGTGCTGATCGAAACCATCGGCCTTGATATCGAAAAAAAGGCCGCTTGCTGACGCAATTGCGCCAGACCTCACACAACCTTGAAGTAGCCAGCCGCGCCAAAGACGAATTCCTCGCCAATATCAGCCACGAAATCCGCACGCCCATGAACGGCATACTTGGCATGGCGCAGTTGCTGTCCGAACAGCAACTGGCACCCAGCCAACGCGAACAGGTAGAAGTCATCCGCGGTTCGACGGATGCGCTGCTGTCGTTGGTGAATGGCGTGCTCGACTATTCCAGAATAGAGGCCGGACGGTTTGAGCTGGTGCCGGCGCCGTTTTCTTCGGCCGATCTGCTGCACGATCTGGAACGTATGTTTGTGCCGCACGCCCGAGCCAAAGGCCTGACCTTTCGCTGTGCCATCGAAACCAGCGTGCCCGCCATGTTGTATGGCGACGCCACGCGGCTGAAGCAGATTCTGGTCAATCTGCTCGGCAATGCCTTCAAATTTACTGAGCGCGGCAGCGTCATCCTCACCCTGACCGCGCGCCGCCAACGTTTGCCACAGCGGGTGGAACTGATCGCCCATGTGCGCGATACCGGGCCGGGCATTCCGGCGGACAAGCGCCAGGATATTTTCTTGCCGTTTACCCAGGCCGATAGCTCGGTCACGCGCAAATTTGGCGGCACCGGGTTGGGCCTGACGATTGCGCAACGGCTGGTGACCCTGATGGGCGGGCGGCTGTGGGTTGAGGACAATGTGGGCGGTGGCAGCGTGTTTATCTTTCACGTCTGGCTGCGCGAAACGGCCGGGCCGGCGCTGGAGGCCGAAACCGAAGAGATACCGAATCTGCATGTGCTGGTGGTGGACGACAACGCAGTTAACTGCCTGGTGGCGCGGCGCTTTCTGGAAAAGCTGGGGCATCAGGTCAGCGTGGCGAAGGATGGCGCCGAGGCGCTGGAGATGATTACGCATACTCCCTTTGATGTGGTGTTTATGGATGTGCAGATGCCGGTCATGGACGGGTTGGCTGCAACTTTCCGCCTGCGGCAGCTGGAGGCGGCGGTCGGGGCGCGGCATATGCCGGTGATTGCGTTGAGCGCCAACGCCAGCGAGGCGGATCGCGAGGCTTGTCGGCAGGCGGGGATGGATGATTTTGTTGAGAAGCCGGTGCGGCCGGAGGCACTTGAGGGGGCGTTGGCGCGGCAACGGCGGTGAGGGTGGGCGGGATTGGCGGCGGGTTTTTTTTGATGTTTGGCTGGTGCTGCATGCTTAGCCTGCGGCGCATGTTTGATGTTCGGCTTGCGCCGAACAAACCTTTAACCGCTTA
>BBFD01000353.1 GCA_001313065.1 Silvimonas sp. JCM 19000 | reverse complement strand
CAGTGCACGCCCGGCACAACGTGCAATCGGCTCGCCGGTCAGGCGCGCCATCAGCAAGGCGGCGGCCGAGGTATTGCCTATGCCCATCTCGCCAAGCCGATCAGTGTTGCGCCTAACTGCGCGCGCTCTGCCAGCACCGCGGCGCCGGTTTCGATGGCGATATAAACCTGGCCCAGTGTCATGGCCGGGCCTTCCAGGCTATTGGCGGTGCCGCGTGCCAGCGGGCAATCGATCAGCAAGGCGTGCGGCGCAAAGCTGGCGTTAACGCCCGCGTTGATAATGCGCAAGCTCATGCCATGCGCGCGACACAGCACGCTGATGGCGGCGCCGCCCGCCAGAAAGTTCTGCACCATTTGCGCAGTCACTTCGCTGGGAAACGGGCTGACGCCGTTGCGGGCCAGACCGTGGTCGGCGGCAAAAAATCAGCATGGCCGGAAAGGCTATATGCGGGTCCATGCGCTGCTGGATCTGGCCGATTTTTTTGCGCAACGATTTCCAGCATGCCCAAGCTGCCCAGCGGCTTGGTTTTGCGGTCCAGTTTATGTTGCAAGGCGCGGCCGAGTTCGGGGTCGAGCGGTGCGATATCAAAATGCATCAAAGTCTCTGACATGGTGTGGGGACACTCCGGGCGATGTGGCAAAAGCAACGACGGGCCCAGCGTAAAGGTGGGCACCGCCATAGACGTCAAACTGCTACATGCACGGCGTTACAGACCCGCGCCATCGTACGACAAAGTGACAAACCAGGCACGGCCCTGGATGTTGTAATCGCGCACCAGTTCGTAATCGCGATCAAACGCGTTATTCAGGCGCAAGCCCGCTTTCCAGGTTTTGGTCAGCTTGTAATCCAGACCCAGATCAAACGCCGCATAGCCACCCATTACATTCTGGTTAGCCAGGTCGTCATACCGACGGCCCGCCGCGTTCATTGCGGCATTCCAGCGCCATTGGCCCACGCTCTGCGCCACGCTCAATTCGCCCAGGATTTTGGCGCGACGCGGCAGCACATGGCCGGTGGCGTCATCAAACGGGTTTTGCCGCGTTACGCTGCCGGCCAGCTCGTAGCCACCCAGCGTGCCTTGCGTGGCCAGGGTCAGGCCTTCGATCTTCGCCTCGTTCAGGTTCTCGGGCAGATAGTTGTTGCTGGCATCCAGCACGATCAGATTGCGGATGCGGTTTTCAAAGCCGACCAGCGAGGTATTAAAGTTGCCCGCCTGCCAGCGCAAACCCAGATCAAAGGCACGGCCCTTCTCGGCTTGCAGGTTGGGGTTGGCGCAAACGTAGCCGCAGTCGTAATACAG
The DNA here is from genome assembly GCA_001313065.1 of Silvimonas sp. JCM 19000. Next base: position 2,916 of record BBFD01000353.1, on the reverse strand, counting down.
ATCATTGAACGTGGGCGCATGGAAGCTGGTGCCCGCATTGGCGGTGAACTGCCAGGCCTGGTTCAGATGCAGCAAATAGCCGATATTGCCGGTGGTCTGGCTGCCGAATTGCGAGTTGTTTTCGACGCGCAGATTGGCCTGCAGATGGTTGGCGCCAAAGTCGTTCTGCCACCCCAGCAGCCCGGCTTTGGTATTGCGGCTGTCCACGGTATAGGTGGTGGTGCTGCTGACGCTTTCGTCCAGATAATCCAGCCCCAACAACCACTTGCCGATGCTGCTGGTTACCGTGTTGCTCCAGTTCACTTGCTTCTGGCGCGTATCAAAACGGCTGGTGTAGGGCAGATAAGTGCTGTAGTCGAGCGCGTCGGCATGCGACTGATCGTGCGACTGGCCGAGGGTTAGATCGCTCAGCCAGCTGCTGGTGATCTGGTTGCGGCTGTACAGTGCCAGATTGCTCTGGGTTTCACGCGTCCACGGGTTAACCGGAAAACCACCGGCGTCAAAGGCGGTGTCGCTCTGGATCCAGTAACCGCGCACGCCCAGCTCGTTGCTGGCATCAAAGAAATGCGCCAGATCAAAGCTGCCCGAGGTTTGCTTGTAGCCATCGCGATCGCCTTCGTAATAAAAGGTGCTGGATGGCTTGGTAACGTTAAAACCCTGGCTTTGCTTGTGGCCAAAATCAAAGCTGAAGCGATTGTCTTCGCTGCTGCTGCTCAGGCCGGCGGTTTCACTGGTAGTGCGGTCGGTGCCATAGCCCACGCTGGCATACACGTGCGAGCTGCCTTTGCCCCGTTTGGTAAAAAAATCTGTACCACGCCGCCCACGGCGTCGGAGCCGTACAGGCCAGAGGCCGGGCCGCGCAGGATTTCGATATGGTCGATCATGGCAATCGGCAGCAAATCAAACGAGGTGCCGCCCAGCGTGGCCGAGCCGATGCGCAGGCCGTCCACCAGCACCAGCGTCTGATTGGCGTTGGCGCCGCGGATATACAAACTGGCCGGTTGGCCCTGGCCGCCAGCGCGGCTGAACTGCACACCCGGCACACTCGCCAGCGCTTCACCCAGCGTTTGCGCGTTGGTCGCGGCCAGTTGGGCGGCGGTAATAACGCTGGTGTCGCTGGACAAACTGTCTTGCGCACTGGCCGTGCGGGTGGCGGTGACTACCACGGGTTCGACCGTGGTGGAATCTTGCGCGTGGGCGATGGCGGCCCAGAGTGCCAGCGTAAGCGGCGTGGCACAGAACGCACGGAATGCAGAACGGGATTGGTTTTTTTTCATGGCTGGCTGTCTTGTCTTCTGCGGTTTGCCCCACGCAAACCGCGTTTTTATTCCGGAAGACACGACATTACGGCAGCAGCACAGCAAAGGCCGCGCGCCGGGAACATCGTCCGGCCGCACCCCGCGCCTTCCGCCTGGTGCCCGCCATGGCTGGCGAGCAAACCGCGAGCGTGGACTCGCCGGGTACAAGGCCGGTCTCCGGGCTAACCGCTCCAGAACCCGCCTTCCCGGCTTCATGTGCTGAAGTCAGTGGCGTTATGGGGTTCGTTCGACGCGGCTTACCGTTGCGGGGGCAGCTCAGGACTGGACACCTGATTCCCGTTTCACCTGTTCGCACAGGCACCTTGCACGGGCGGCATTCTACCAGCATAAAAAAAATGCCGCGCCCGGCGCATCGGTATCAGCGGTACGCTGACGCACCCGCGCACCCGCCATCCGCTGGGCGGCGCGCCCGCGCTTGTGGCAGGCTACGCCGTGACTTATATAAACCGTTACACGCCCAGGAGTTGTAGATGGATATCCAGCTGTATTTTGGCCCTGTCGCTTCGTTGATTGCCGGCATCCTGATCTTGATCATGCCGCGCCTGCTCAACTACATCGTGGCCATCTACCTGATCGTGATGGGGGTACTGGGCCTGATGCATGGGCACTATCCGCACTGAGCGCAAGCGTTGACGGAGGCAGGCAGCATGAGCATAGCCAAGCGACTGGTAGTCCACGGTCGGGTGCAGGGCGTGGGGTTCCGGTATGCCACTTGCCTGGAGCCAAACGCCTGGGTCTGGGCGGCTGGGTGCGCAATCGTCAGGATGGCAGTGTGGAAATCCTGGTCGAAGGCCCCGCAGATGCGGTCGACGAAATGGTGGACTGGGCCAGCCGTGGCCCGGAACTGGCCGACGTCACACGGCTGGATATCAGCGGCGCAGTGCCGGAGAACAGTGGCGAGTTTGAAGAACGCGCCACCGGCTAGACCAGCTCCTTGAGCTGGTTATACGCCACGCCCAGACGCAGCCAGGTGCTGTGCAGGCCCGGCCCGCCCGGGTAGCGATGGTGTTGCAGGCGGGCGAACAGGTCGAACTGTTCGGCCTGGCCGGCAATCGCCTCGGCCACCATCTGGCCCGCCATGCCGGTAAGCGCCACGCCGTGCCGCAGAAGCCTTGCAGGTAATACACATTGGACGCAATGCGGCCGAAGTCCGGGGCGCGGTTCATGGTGACGTCAACCAGGCCGCCCCAGGCATGGCTAATCTGCACCTGGGCCAGTTGCGGAAACACCCCTGCCAGGCGCGCGCGCAGTGATGGAATCAAGGCTTCCGGCGCGGCATTGCCGCTGGTGACGCGGCCGCCGAACAGCACGCGGCCGTCGGCGCTAAGGCGGAAATAATCAATCATGAAATTGGTATCGCACACTGCGGCGCGGTCACGGATCAGCGCTTGCGCTTGTTCCGGCGGCAGCGGTTCGGTGGCAATGATGAAAGAGCGTACCGGCATGATGCGTGCGCCAGTCTTGCCCAGCAGCTGGCCGACGTAGGCATTGGCGGCAATCAGCGCAAAGCGGCTGCGCACGCGACCTTGCGCGGTATGCACGGTGACCATCGGCCCGTGTTCAACCCGAATGACCGGGCTGTGGGCATACAGGCGGG
>BBFD01000352.1 GCA_001313065.1 Silvimonas sp. JCM 19000 | reverse complement strand
GTCAAGCCGACGCCAAAGCCAGCCTGGCACGCCGGGCCGCCGCGGCCGCCACCATCCAGACAAACACCACCGCCACTGCGCAATAAACGCCGGGTTTATGAGTCAACTGCCAGGGAGCGCAGCCGCGTGCTGCGGGGATCAAGATGCGTAAAAAAATGGGGCCTCGTGCTGCTGGTCGCCTTGCTCAGCAACGCCACCTGGGCAGCCAGTGGCATGTCCGCGCCCAAAGCGGACCAACTCGATAACAATGCCTTGTTTGATGCCATCACCAGCCCTCCCCCCGCGCCCGACATCGCGACGTGGGCTCGCCTGGCCGAACGAGGTGACGCCGACGCGCAATTCAAGCTGGGTGTGGCACTGTTTTATGGCCGCGATATCAAGGCCGACGTGCCGCAAGCACACGGCTGGTTCTACAAGGCCGCAATGCAAGGGCATGCCGACGCCCAGGCCTTTTATGCGTGGGCGCTCTTGTTTGAGTTAGCCGAGCGCGGCTCGGACGGTGCCACCGTCACGGTGATGGAATACAACAGCCTGGGCGAATCCATGTTGTTCTGGGCCCGGAAGGCGGCAGAACAGAAATCGCCGGTCGGTTGCATCTTGCTGGCGCTGCTGTATCGCGATGGCCTGGGTGTGCCGCAGGACTACAGCAAAGCGCATTACTGGCTGGAACAAACCTCATCACCAGAAGGATGGGAACAGTCCGGCGAATGGGCACGCGATGGCAAAGCCGGCCCTGTAGACAATGCGGCGGCGCTCAAATGGTTCCGCAAGGCGGCCGAACGCGGCTACGCCAAAAGCCAGTTAGCGCTGGCGCAGATGTTGCTCGACGGCCGCGGCACCGACCAGGACATTGCACAGGCACTGCAGTGGGCAGAAAAAGCGGCCGCGCAGGACGATATCGCTGCGATTACATGGCTGGCAACGCTGTATCACACCGGTGGCGCGGTTCCTCAAGACCCCGAAGCCAGCAATGCATGGTGGCAGCGTGCCGTCGCCCTGGGTGACCGGCACGCGATGACGTCATTGGGCGTTCAGTTGCAGAATGCCGCCACCACCGCAGAACAAAAGAAAAAAGGTAACGGCGCTCTACCAGCAAGCGGCAGCACTGGGCGATACCTGGGCTCAATATGACCTGGGTCTCAATCTGTTGGACGGGTTTGCCGGCAGCCCGGACCAGGCGGCGGCGATGCAATGGCTGCAGCTTGCCTGGAGCAATGGCAATGCGCGAGCGGCGTGGCAGATCGGCAATATGTATGCCCAGGGCGAGGGTGTCAGCCAGAGCGATAGCGGGGCCGTGGAATGGTGGCTGAAATCCGCCCTGGGCGGTGAAATACGTGGCAAAAGGCCCTGGCCTGGGCTTACCTGTATGGCGAGCACACCGCCAATTTTCCGCAGGCTTTGTACTGGCTGGAAAACATGGCGGGCCAGAACAACGGCTGGGCGCTGGCCACGCTGGGCGATGTATATCTCGATAATAAATTCGTGCCACGCGACGTGGCGCGCGCGCTGGATTACTACACACGCTCTGTCGCAATCGGCGACGTGCATGGTCAGGCGGGACTGGGGCATATGTATCTGAATGGTCTGGGCACACCCGCCAACCCCGCCGAGGGCATGCGGCTGCTTCGCATCGCAGCCAAAGGGAACGACCCGCGCGCTTATACCGACCTCTACAACTTTTTATCAAAGCGATTGGCGCGTCTTTCTCGATCCGGCGCGGGCACTCAAACACCTGACTGAATCAGTGCGCTATGGCGTCACGCGCTCGATGGTTGCGCTGGCCATGGATTATCAATACGGCATCGATACCGCACCCGACCCCGTCCAGGCGCAGCATTGGTATGAAGAAGCAGCGTGGATGCAGAACGAGGTGGCCCAAGCCGTGGTGGTCCAACGCGCGCTGGAGAGCATGGACAAAAACCCGGCGCAGGCGCGGCTCACGCTCACGCACCTGGCCAAGGACGGCCTGGCGGTGGCGCAGGATGCGCTCGGTTCCATGTATGAAAACGGCCAGGGCGGGCCGGTCGATGCTGCGCAGGCGCTGGACTTGTATCGCAAGGCAGCCGCGCAAAAGCTGGCGATGGCACAGATGCACCTGGCGCATCTGTATGCCGAGGGTCTGGGCGTTACGCAAGACTACACCGAGGCGTTTCACTGGTACCAATTGTCCGCCGACCAGGGTAATGCCCTGGCACGCCTGGGCTTGAGTGGCTTGTATTACGCGGGCAAAGGCACCCGCGTCGATGCGGCGCAAGGCTTTGCGCTAGCCCGGCAAGCTGCGGCCCAAGGCAACGCCACCGCCATGTATATCGTGGCGGACGCTTATCGCAACGGTCTGGGCGTGAGCAAAGACGCCGCGGCGGCCTTGGTCGCCATGAACAAGGCGGCCGAGGCGGGGTCACTGGATGCGCAAATGGATCTGGCCGAGATTCTGGAAAAAGGCGAAGGCACCAATATCAATATCGAAGGTGCCATCAGCTGGTACAAAAAAAGCCGCCGCCCAGCACGACGATGAGGCCAGCGCGGCACTGGTGCGGCTGGGCGTGTCTGGCACCTGATAACGCTGACGCGACGCTTCAAGCGCCGGGCAAGGCCAGGCGGATGTCCGCCACCAGCGCGTCCACTTGTTCCGGCGTGGTCGCCCACGAGCAGACAAAGCGGGCGCCGCCAGCACCAATAAAGCTGTAAAACGACCAGCCGCGCGCCTTCAGCGTGGCGGCCGTGGTTTCGGGCAAAGTGGCAAATACCGCGTTGGCTTGCACCGGAAACATCAACGCCACGCCCGGCATGGCACTTAATGCCGCGCCAAGGCGACTGGCCATGGCGTTGGCGTGGGCGGCGCGCACCTGCCACGCATTGTTCTGCAACATGCCCACCCACGGCGCGGCCAGAAAGCGCATTTTGCTGGCCAGTTGTCCGGCCTGCTTGCAACGATAGGCAAAGTCCTGGGCCAGATCGTGATTAAAGAACACCACCGCCTCGCCCACCGGCATGCCCATCTTGGTACCGCCAAACGACAAAACATCCACGCCGGCGCGCCACGTCAGATCGGCCGGACTAACCTGCAGATGCGCCACGGCATTGGCAAAGCGCGCGCCATCCATATGAAACGACAAATCCATTTGTCGACAGGCCGCCCCCAGCGCTTGCACCTCGGCCAGGCTGTAGACGGTGCCGACTTCGGTCGACTGTGTAATGGTGACCGCGCGCGGTTTGGGGTAATGAATATCCGTGCGTGCGGCCACTACGCGGGCGACATCGGCCAGATCCAGCTTGCCATCGGCGCCGTCCGCCAGCAGCAATTTGGTGCCATTGGAAAAGAATTCGGGGCCGCCGCATTCGTCAGTCTCGACGTGCGACAGCTTGTGGCAAACGATGCTGTGATAGCTCTGGCACAGCGAGGCCAACGCCAGCGAATTGGCTGCGGTGCCATTAAACACAAAGAACACGTCGGCGTCGGTTTCAAACAGATCGCGAATGGCGTCGCAGGCGCGCCGCGTCCAGTCGTCGTTGCCATAAGAGGCCATGACACCGCTATTGGCTTCGATGATGGAGTTAAGCGCTTCGGGGCAAATGCCGGAGGTGTTATCGCTGGCAAATTCGGTGTGCAGCATGGGCGTATCCAGGGATGGCGGATGGTTGGCGGTGGCCTTATGGGCCGGGCACTATTCTATCAACCCGCTGGCCAGAGGCTAGCGGGCCGATCCCTTACAACGCGGCGCTGCCCGATCAGGCTGACCGCCACCGTCGCGCTGCCACCTGGGCATGCTCAGTCGTCGATATTGGCGTGATAGGCCACGGCGTCGTGCTTCCAGTAGGCCGAAGCACGAATGCGACTTTTATCCACGCCATGCGCCAGCAGCGTGCCGCGCAGGGTCTGGATCGAGGCTGATTCGCCCGCGGCCCAGAAAAAAAAGCCGTCGCCATCGGGGATGACCAGGCGTTGCGCCGCCTGCACCAGCAAACTGCCAGGCGCGCCCGCGCGGCGGTGCAACCAGTGCACTTGCACGCTATTGCCTTGCTGCAGCTCGATTTCGTCGGCCGGGGTAGCGACTTCGGCAAACACGATGACGCGCGTGGCTGGCGCCATTCTTCCAGAAAACGGCCGACTGCGGGCAAGCCGGTTTCATCGGCAAACAAGACATACCACTCGTAATCCTGCGGAATCACCATCGAGCCGCGCGGACCGCCCAGGCCGAGGACCTGGCCCACTTGCGCTGCGCCGCC
>BBFD01000351.1 GCA_001313065.1 Silvimonas sp. JCM 19000 | reverse complement strand
CGGCCGCGGGTTTGGCGGCTGGCGTCGGGCCCGGATCATCGGCAGCGTCATCGGCGTCGTCTTCACCCATCTTCAGTGGATGCGGCGCATTGCCGTCGTACACCTTGTACCAGCGACGTTGCAAATAAGCATCGCGGATATAGGCATAAGGATCGGGTTGCGATTCGATCATCGCGTCCAGCGGCAGCACTTGTGCGCGCAGGTTTACCCCACCGATGACGGTGTAGACAATTTTCCAGCTGGTATCGACATCAAACCAGGTAATCGGGCCAGCAAAAGCGCGCACAGTCGGATCGACCACATCACGCAGATCGGACGGGCCCAGCAAAGGCAGCATCAGATAAGGCCGGTGCCTATGCCCCATGAACCAAAGGCCTGGCCGATATCTTCATCCGGCTTGGGCAGATTCATGTTCGAGGCCCAGTCAAAGATGCCGAGCACGCCGATGGTGGAGTTCACTGCCACGCGGCCCAGCGTTCTGGCGGTTTCAGTGAACTTGCCTTGCAGCAAAGAGCCGACGCTGGAGAACAGATCGTCGATATTGCCAAAGAAGTTGGTGGTGCCCTGCTTGATGGGCTGCGGGGTGAAATCGTTGTAGAACACGGCGACGGGGCGGACCAGGGTGTGGTCGACCACGTTGTTAACAACAAAAAATACCCCGGTTTACTTTCTCAAGCGGGTCATAGTTGTTCTGTGGCGTGGCACAAGCCGACAGTAACAGGGCAGCAATCAGGATCAGGCGGCGCATCGGTGCGGCTCTCGGTGGAGACTGGTTATCTGGATTGTATGTGGTTTAGCGCTGGCTTATCTCGCCAGATCGGGTGAGGCACGAGCAAAAAAAAGCAAGGTGGAGCAATTTCAATAAAAAAAACCAATAAACAAAACCCCGGGCTGCGGGGTTTTGTTTACAGAGCACGTTCAGGTACCGGCTGGCAGCAGCGTTTGCACGCCATACAACCGGATCAGTTCTTGCAGCGCCAACGGCACATTGGCCAGTTGCAGCTGCAGTTGCCGCCGGTTGGCTTCGCGCTGCCAGTGCAACAGCACCGACACCGCGGCTGAATCGACAGCGCCGACCTCGGCCAGATCAATCACCACGTCGCCGCTGGCGGGCCACTGGATGGCTTGCAGTTGCCCGCCCGCGTTATCCATGGTGATGCCGCCTTGCGGGGTCATGGTGGCGCTACTCACTTGCTGGCGCCCTTGCTGGCGGCGGCGCCGCCGGACTGGCCGGCGTTACCGGCGGCCAGTTGCTTGATCAGACCATCGATGCCGTCTTTGCGGATGACGCTGGCGAACTGGTTGCGATGGCTGTTGATAAAGCTGATGCCTTCTACCGCGATGTCGAATACTTTCCAGCCGGCATCGGTCTTTTCAAAGTAGAAGTCCAGCGCCACCGGCTTCTGGCCCGGCAGGCTTACCTCGGTCTGCACGGTTTGTTCGTCCGCCGAATCGCCCGGGCGCGTGCCTTTGACGTTGACTTGCGCGCCTTTATACACGGTCAGTGCGGTCAGGTAGGTACGGACCAGCATGGTGCGGAATTCTTTGGTCAGCGCGGCTTGTTGGTCTGGCGTGGCGCTTTTCCAGTAACGCCCCACGGCCAGCGTGGTCATGCGGCTGAAGTCGGCCAGCGGCAACATGCGGGCATCGGCCTGCTCGCGCACTTTGGCTGGGTCTTTGTCGTTCTTGTTGATGATATCCAGCACGTCTTTGCTGACGCCGCGCACGATGGCATCGGGCGCGTCCGTCGTCGGGTTGACCGCAAAGGCGGTCGGCAGCAGGGCGGCCGCAGTCAGCGCCACCAGCCATTTCTTGAACTGCATCATTGAGCATTCTCCGTCGATTTTTTCGTTACTACTGCCGTCTTCTGCTTTGCTGAACAAGAAGCGGCTGATCAGTTGTTCCAGAACAATGGCGGACGAAGTCAGCTTGAAGGTGCTGCCTTGTACCAGCATCTTGTTGTCCGCGCCCGGGGTGATGCCGATGTACTGCTCACCCAGGATGCCCGAAGTCAGGATTTCAGCCGAAGAATCGCGGCTGAATTCATAGTGTTTGTCCATGGCCATGGTGACACGGGCCACATAGCGCTGTGTGTCCAGGTCGATACTCGTGACACGTCCCACTACCACGCCCGCGCTTTTGACCGGGGCACGTACTTTAAGGCCGCCGATATTTTCAAAGTTGGCCGTCAAGGTATAGGTGGAGCGCGCCGGCAGGCTGCTGGTGCTGCTGACGCGCAGCGCCAGGAACAGAATGGCTGCGATCCCCGCAGCAACGAACAACCCGACCCAGAAGTCGATCATTCCACGTTTCATCAAATACCCCGGAACATGAATGCGGTCAGGATTACGTCCAGACCAAGAATAACCAATGCCGACGTCACCACCGTGCGGGTAGTGGCGCCCGAAACCCCTTCAGGCGTCGGCGGCGCGTCAAAGCTTCAAACACCGCGATCAGCGACACGGCGATACCAAAAAAAATACGCTTTTGATCACGCCATTCATGACGTCAAAGCGCAAATCTACCGTGCCCTGCATCTGTGACCAGAAATTGCCGGGGTCCAGCCCCAGCAACTGCACCCCCACCAGATAGCCGCCAAAAAAATGCCCATGGTGCTGAACATCGCGGCCAGCAAGGGCATCGAGATCACGCCACCCCAGAAACGCGGCGCAATCACGCGTGCCATCGGGTTGACCGCCATCATTTCCATGGCCGACAACTGCTCGGCTGCTTTCATCAGCCGATTTCTGCGGTGATGGCCGAACCCGCGCGGCTGGCAAACAGCAAGGCACCCACAACCGGGCCGAGTTCACGCACCAGCGACAACGCCACCAGAATGCCCAGTGAAGACGATGCGCCAAAGCGTACCAGCGTGTCGTAGCCCTGCAATGCCAGCACCATGCCGATAAACAGGCCGGACACCGCGATAATCAGCACGGACAAAACGCCCGCAAACCAGATCTCGCGCATGGTCAGGCGAAAGCGGATAAACGCCATTGGCGAATGCCGCAGCAAAGCCACCAGAAAACGGCTGGCAAAGCCCAGCTTGATCAGGCATTGGTAAACGGATGGCCTAACCACGAGAAAAAAAGCAATAAACCGGTCACGCACGGACGATCTCCAGCCCCAGATCCTGAGCGTAAGGCGCCGCTGGCTTATGGAACGGCAGCGGGCCATCGGGCTCGCCATTAATGAATTGCTTCACGAACGGATGTTCCGATGCGCGCACTTCGTCCGGGGTGCCCTGGGCGATCACCTTGCCGTCGGCCATAAAATAAACGTAATCCACCAGCGACAAAGACTCGGCCACATCGTGAGTCACCACAATCGAAGCGGCGCCCAGGGCGTCGTTCAGTTCGCGGATCAACTGGCCGATGGTGGCCAGCGAAATCGGGTCGAGCCCGGTAAACGGCTCGTCGTACAGCATCAGCATCGGGTCCAGCGCAATGGCGCGGGCCAGGGCCACGCGGCGTGCCATACCACCCGATAATTCAAACGGCATCAGATTGACCGCGCCGCGCAAACCCACCGCCTGCAGCTTCATCATCACCAGATCACGGATGATGGACTCGGGCAGATTGGCGCGTTCCCGCAGCGGAAACGCCACGTTGTCGAACACCGACAAATCAGTAAACAGCGCGCCAAACTGAAACAGCATGCCCAGCTTGCGGCGCATGCCATACAGCGTGCGCTCGCTCATCGCCCCCACGTCGTCGCCATCCACCAGCACACGGCCGGCGCGCGCGCGCAACTGGCCGCCAATCAGGCGGAGCAGGGTGGTCTTGCCGGAACCCGAGCCGCCCATGATGCTACCACCTGACCACGCTGCACCGTCAGCGAAAGATCGCTAAGGATGTCGTGGTCGCCGTAGCCAAAGCGAACCTGGTCAAGCTGGACGATCGGAGTGGACATGAATCTGCCGGTTTAGACTGGTCAGTACAAAGACGGCTATTTTAGGAGGAAAGCCGACCCGCCGCCAGTCCAAGACATTGTCATAGAAGATCAGTGGCACCAATCCATTCTCATTTGACAGGTGCAATTCAGACAAATATAGGAATTTGTCAGCCTGTGTCGCGTCAATATTTCGCAGGCTGAAGGGATTTAATTTTTTGGGGCTTCGCCATTGCCCTGGCTGCGGCCAGATCCGAGCACCCATGCAAGTCCTGGTAGGATTCACACTTTTTCCCGGCACGCTGATTCTGCTGTTGCTGGCCGCCTGCGCGCCTCTGCCATCGGCCGGGCCGCGGCCTCTGTCTTTGCACCCGGTTG
>BBFD01000350.1 GCA_001313065.1 Silvimonas sp. JCM 19000 | reverse complement strand
CGCACGCCGCGGCCTGCTCAAACGCGCCGCGTGGCACGACGGCAGCCTGGCCGGCCTGATCTGGGCCGGCGATGTCACCGGGGCGGACGGACTGGTGCAGCAACTGGTGCAAGCACAAGCATGGCAAGGCCCGCGCATCAAAGTATTCAACAGTCAGGCTGGCGCCGTCGCCGACCGCGTGGTGTGCAATTGCAAGCAAGTCAAAGAATCCGCCATCCGCCAGCTGAGCGCGCAAGGTGCCGACCTGGCCCGGCTCAAAAAACGACCTCGGCTGCGGCACCGTCTGCGGCTCCTGCGTCCCCGAAATCAAACGCATGTGCGCCACCCCGGCGCTGGCTGATCCCTGGAGTACACCATGAAACACGGCAAAGTCATCTTGATGGGCGCTGGCCCCGGCGATCTGGATTTGTTAACGCTCAAAGCGGTGAAGGCGCTGGCGCGGGCCGACATTCTGCTGCTGGACGACCTGGCCAATCCCGACATCGTCAGCCTGGCGCCACAAGCGCGCGTAATCCGCGTGGGCAAGCGCGGCGGCTGTAAATCCACGCCACAGGACTTTATCCAGCGCCTGATGCGACGCTACGCGCTGCAGGGCCAGACCGTGTTACGGGTTAAAGGCGGCGAAGCGCTGCTGTTTGGCCGCGCTGGCGAAGAAATGGCCTGGCTGAAAACCCACGGCATTGCGGTCGAAGTCATCAATGGCATCAGCGCCGGCCTGGCCGCCGCGGCGAGCTGGGCATGTCTCTGACGCATCGTGAGCATTGCCGCGGCGTAACATTCGTGACCGCGCATGCACAAGACCATAGCGAACCGGACTGGCAAACCCTGGCCGCCAGCGGCACCACCCTGGTGATTTATATGGGCATGAGCCGAATTGACACGCTAACCCAGGCATTGCTGCAGCACCTCCCCGCATCCACCCCCAGCGCCATTGTGCAGTGGGCGAGCACCCCGCAAGAACGGCGCCTGGTATGCCGGCTGGATGGATTGGCACAGCAGGCAACGGCGGCAGGATTTGGCAGCCCGGGGATTATTCTGGTGGGTGATGCGGTGGGCGAAGCGGAGGCAGATGGCGACAGCGCGGCTAGTGCAGAAAGCGAAAGCGTGACCGTCGACGCGGCATGCGTTGGTGCGGATGGATTGCTCAATGGGATGTTGCGCATGGCTTGAATGCTGCGGGTGCAAATTGGCTGCGGGAGGCGGCAAGATGAATGGCGTCAGGGTTCTGGGATTTCTGTGATCGTGATGGCGGGGGTCCATGATCTGTCAGGTTGTGGCCGGTTTAACGATCGTTTAATTCATAGTATTGATCCAGGCTTGAGCTCTTCCCGGTCCAATTAAAAATTCGTGATCACTCCATAGATTAATTCCGCGCTGACCGGCCTCGCTGATAAAATCATTGGCAATATATAGCGCCATTCAATTCGCTTTTTTTTGAGGCATGTAACACAAATCATCAGGCATCAATTTTGTTCGAACGACAAAAAATACTCTTTGAAATATTCTCAGAGCCGGATCTGCACACCAATCGTTTCCCGAGACACAGCCGGACTGTCAATTGTTAGAACATCGTATTTGCCACCCTCATCTATTTCGCCCGCCATTAACAGGAAAAAATCCATACTCTGCGTAGATTGTTAGACCTTGAATTTCAGTGTCCGGGACGATTGATAGTGAATCGTGAAATACCCGATCATACTTCACATCTGCCCTCTGATATTCAATACTAACGATGCTTTACGCCAACTAAAACGCACTCGTGATGCGCATTACCGCACATCCTCATCACTCAAATCCTGATCCTCATAACAAGTAATACCAAATGGCAATTCAAGTCTAGATAACCTAAGCAGCACTTCCGGAGATAGTTCAATATTGCATTGATCTTTGTATGCGACGGTGATGTATATAATTTTATCGTCTAATTCACGGTCAATCGCGTTTATACTTTCGACAAAATCAAGCACTCTTAGCAGATCTCCTGTGAGATGAAAGCTCGATTCTGGAAGCGGCTTGAGCTTGTAACGCCCTGTACTGCCCAGCGTACCTTTTTTTCCGGACCACTGTTTCGTCTCCGGGCTTGATCAAGTGCAAGATATTCTCTGGGGAGAAATGCTGCCCCGACAAGATAAGCGTTGCGTAAATACGGTTCATGTATTTTCCCGAGCTATTGAGCGATCCACGGTTTCAGTTCTTTGACGGAGAATCACCAAGGCGCTATGCCGTCACTCATCATCCAGATATACGAAAAAAACTGGCGCCTGTTTTCTTCAGTTCACGTTCTAATATATATTTAACGGCCCTTTAATGCTCGGCTTCAGTGGGCCAGTTCAGAGTCCCTTTCTCGTCAATCCATACCAGCTCGGCAGCCGTCCAGCACCGGCATTAACGGAGTATACGAATTTGGTTAAATTCGCCTGGCAAAGGGTTTGGGCCGCTACTTGGGAATTGCGGTGACCAGCTCGCGCTCCGAAGCCTGGCAATAAAAAAATTGCGCGGCAATTGGGTTTATATAAAGAATATTTGACCGCTAAATTGCCGCTTTTATAAAAGGAGATATCTATATATATCGAGGCAAAATTTTTTTTCAAGTTCCAACGGCTGATATATTGTTTGCCCATCGAGTAACGCTGAGTCGTTCCATATGATGGAGTCACTGTTTTCTGCGAAAGCGAGGGCGACTATCCCTGCAAAGCCCTCATGCCCACGTGTGCTTATGTTTGCCAGCATAGTTAGCCCTTTATAATCGACGCTCTCTGTATCGGTCTCCAGGACCGAGAAACGGCAAAATTTATCGGATCCGGCCTGAAATATATAAATGTCGGCGTCCTCGAATTCTAAAATCCCCTTCCGAGATGCTTCTATCTCAAGTTGCGGAGCGTCTTGCTGAAATTTGTAAAAAAAATGGCTCGATCAGATCCTGAATCTCTGATATGGATCGGGGCCGGGCCTCAAAGGAACAAAAAAAGCTGGCTGACATCACTGAACTCCGGGGTTCTTGGATAGAGTGGATTTTGTAATATTTATCCAGCCATCCTGTGTTTTTTTATATACACGTTATTAACTGTGCCCTCATTCAAAACGTTGCTGACAGGCGTGCCCGGTTTCGTATAATTAATAATGCTCTCCATACTAGCGCCCGTTTTGCTGGCATCGATATAGAGATCACCTTTGTAGCCCTGTTTCGCCATATCTGCAGCGCCGCCAGTAATATTCCTTCGAATTGCGTTAAGTCCTTGCCCTTCAACAATCTTAAGCTGCACTGGTACCCCGTCAAGCCATCCATCAATCCCGGCATAGTTATTGGTCGGTGCGCCTTCAAAGTGGCCACCCCTAAAGTTTACAATTTCTTGCGCTTGTATATATTCGGCATCACTCATGGCGTTACGGGCGATGGATCCCAAGTTTGCTGGCGGGGTTAGTAACGCAGGTTCTGAACTGAATATCGGGGTTTCGGGTAGAGCTGTCTTTGCAATCGGCTTCGAAGTTTCTACTGTCTCATGAACGTAGTTAGTGGCGATTGCCTCTTTTTTCTGCGAGTGTGGCGGTTGCCTTTTCCCCATTTTTTTAGCTACGGCAGTGCCAAGAGCTGACGCCTCTCCACCAGCCAATCCCCCTGTGATCTTGTACTCAACGACAGCATTTTTTTTAAAACCCCCGCAATACCAATGGTCCCCTTGCTGCGCCGGCCACTGCCTTGAGCAGCGTTTCACCCGGTACGAGTTGTTCAACGGCACTAACAAGCGCATCGGCCAGTGGCTTGGTTGCGTTCAGGTCTTGCTGTTTGTTGTAAGCAGCCAGATACATCCCGATTTGCTGGATGCCGTGATCTGCATCCGCGCGGCATTCGTCGTTACATTGGCTGCTCGTTTTCAGGTCTTGCAGCGCGCTGGCAAGGCTCTTCGCATCCATATCGGTCATGACGCCAGCAGCACCGCCTCGTAGCTCGTCAACCATCGCTTTGGCCTGCGCCTTGTCGATCGCGTCGTATTTGTCGCGAATCTTTTTGCGCTCTGCCGGGCTCACCGCTGCGTTCAGATCTTTGTCCTTTTGCAGGATTTGCTTCGGCGTCAGCGCGTTATTTTCCGTCTCAATCTGCGCCGCATTCGCCGTCGTGGTCGGGTTCAGCCCCGTCAGCGTCGAGATCCCTGCCAGCAGCGTGCCCACTTCCTTCGCGCGTTCGTCCTTCTCGGTCGGGGACAGTGTGGTGCTGTTGTTGCTCTGGTCGAGCAGGTTGTTGATCACGCTGCCGCCCGCCGCGCAGTGCTGCGGCACCGCAAGCCT
>BBFD01000349.1 GCA_001313065.1 Silvimonas sp. JCM 19000 | reverse complement strand
CGCACCCACACCCACTCCGGCACCGACGCCGTCCGCCAACGCCTGCCGTCCGGATGGCCTGATCCCGGGCGCACCAGCGTGCCGTACTGCAAGGTGTATGACGCCAATGGCCGCGAAGTGCTGGCCAACAACCTCAGCCGTCGCATCGTGCGTACTTCGCCAGCTGGCGCACCGGCAAGGACGGCACGCCCGCCTACCTGGTCAACAACATCCCGTGGTCCAAGGTGTCGCATATCAACTATGCGTTTGCCTCGGTCAACCCGACCAGCTACAAGCTGCAGATCGACACCAGCGCCACCAGCCCCGAAATCGGCCTCACCTGGCCCGGCGTCGCAGGTGCGGCCATGGATACCTCGCTGCCGTACAACGGTCACTTCAACCTGTTGGCGCA
This sequence comes from Silvimonas sp. JCM 19000, assembly GCA_001313065.1. The sequence goes on along the minus strand of BBFD01000349.1, from coordinate 3,898 downwards.
ATACAAAAAAGGCCAACCCCAAGGTCAAGATCATGTTGTCGATTGGCGGTTGGGCTGGCGGTACCGGCTTCTACACCATGACCACCAATGCCGATGGCAGCGCCAATACCGCGGGCATCAACACGTTTGCCGATTCGGTGGTGGCGTTCCTGCGCCAGTACACCTTCTTTGATGGTGTGGATATCGATTACGAGCACCCCACCAGCAACGCGCAAGCGGGCAATCCGCTGGATTTCAGCCTGTCCACGCCGCGTCTGAAGGGCCTGATGCCCAGCTATACGCTGCTGCTCAAATCCATCCGCCAGAAACTGGATGCCGCCGCGGTGGCTGATCAGAAGTACTACATGCTCAGTATTGCCGGCTCGGCTTCGGGCTGGATTTTGCGTGGCGAAGAAAATATGGCCGGTCTGCAATATCTGGACTACGCCAGCCTGATGTCGTACGACCTGCATGGCTCGTGGAACCAGTACGTGGGGCCGAATGCCGCCTTGTATGACGATGGCAATGATGCCGAGCTGAAAGCCGGTGGCGTGTATGGCGCGGGCCAGTACGGTGGCATTGGTTATCTGAACACCGACTGGGCGTATCACTACTACCGCGGCGCAATGCAAGCCGGCCGGATCAATATCGGCGTGCCGTATTACACGCGCGGCTGGAAAGGCGTGACCGGCGGCACCAACGGTTTGTGGGGCACCAGCGGCACCACCAGCAGCACGGTCACGTGCGCCGGTGTGGCCACGTGCGGCACGGGTGCAACCGGCATCGACAACGTGTGGTACGACCTCGACAGCCAGGGCAACCCGGTTCCGGGCGGCGGCAACCCGTTGTGGCATGCGCTTAACCTGCAGAACGGCATCGTCCCGGATTATCTGGACGCCTATAAAGTCACCGACAAAACGCTGACCGGCACCTATGTGCCGAACTACAGCGCCGCGCTGGTGGCGCCGTGGTTGTGGAACGCCACCAAGCAGGTGTTTATCTCCACCGAAACCGAGCAGTCGATCAAGGCCAAGGCGCAATACATTGTCGATAACGGCATCGGCGGCGCCATGATCTGGGAACTGGCTGGCGATTACGATTGGGATGCCACCAAAAAACGGCGGCAAGGGTGAGTACTTTATTGGTTACACGCTAACCAATGATCTGTACGCCGCCTTCAGCGCTGCCGCGCCCTACGGCAACACCAAATCCGAAACCGCGCTGCCGACTTCGGCCGTGAAACTGGCCATCGTGCTCGACCAATGGCCGCTGGGTGATAACAACTACCCAATCACGCCGAAGATGGAAATCACCAACAACACCACGCAAACCATCGCGGGCGGCACCACCATCGAGTTCGATTACCCTGTGTCGGCCCCGGCCACCATGGCGGACCAATCGGGCTTTGGCCTCAAAACCACCAAGGCTGGCTACAGCGGCCCCAACAACATCGGTGGCTTTAAAGCAACTACAACCACGCGTCGTTCAGCCTGCCCACCTGGCAATCGCTGGCGCCAGGCGCGACGGTAACGGTGGCACTCAACTACTATCTGCCGATCTCGGGCCCGTCCAACTACGTGGTCACCATCGGCGGCAACAAGTACGTGCTGCAGCAAGAAAACCCGGATGCCCCGCTGGGCCTGCAATAAGCCCCGCAGCCATCCGTGATCGCAGTACCCCAAACCCGGACTTGTGCCGGGTTTGTTTTTTTACTCAAGACAGCGATCGTTTTATCGGAATTATCCGGTTTGATCCTGCTCAGGGTTTGCCTGCGGCCCGCGGTGGACGATGCCCGATCGCCACTCAGCACCGTCGCCATGTTCGTGCCCGCTCGCCCGCAGATTTATCACATCGTCCATGTGGATCGACTCGCGTCGATCCTGCAACAACGTGGATTGCACTGCGATGCGACAAGCGCGGAGCAAACTCTGGCAGGCAGCATGATCGGTCTGGCCAGCATCAAGGCGCGCAGATTGACGGAACTGGTCTTGCATAGCCATCCGGGGCTTTATGTGGGGCAGTGCGTCCCTTTTTTATTTTTTGCCCGCGCTCGGTGATGCTCTATTTGATCCACATGGCCAACCACGCGGAGCTTGCCTACCGGGGAGGGCAGACACCCATCATTCATTTGCAGGCGGATCTGCGTGCTGCGGTGGCATGGGCGCAGCGGTACAATCGCCGCTGGGCATTTACCTTGTCCAATGCCGGTTCACGCTATTTCGAAGATCGCTGCGATCTGGCTTGCCTGCACGAAATCCAGTGGGACGCTGTAAACAGCCGCAACTGGGCAGGCTGTCGTGAAGGCAAACAAGCTGAGTTCTTGCTGGAGCGTGCTTTCCCCTGGCGACTGGTCGAGCGGATAGGCGTGCATTCAAGGCTGATTGGCCAACGTGTCGCCGCGACCATTCAGGACGCGTCCGGCGCGCCGCATCGCCCGGTGATCGAAGTCAGACCCGATTGGTATTACTGAGAGCTGGACATGATTGAATACACCCGCGGTGATTTGTTGCTGGCCGATGCCGACGCGCTGGTCAATGCCGTCAATTGCGTGGGCGTAATGGGGCGGGGCATCGCGCTGCAGTTCAAGCGGCAGTGGCCAGACAATTTTCGCGACTACGCCGCCGCATGCAAACGGCAGCAAGTGCAGCCGGGCAAGATGTTCGTGCACTCAACCGGCGCAGCCGCGCCTGCCTTTATCATCAATTTCCCGACCAAACGGCATTGGAAGCAGAGAAGCCTGCTGGCCGATATCGAAGCGGGCCTTGCGGATTTGCGCCAGGTAATCAGTGCCAATGGCATCCAGTCGTCGCGCTCCCGCCCTTGGGCAGTGGTCTGGGCGGGCTGGATTGGGGGCTGGTCAAACCCAGGATTGAATCGGCGCTGGCGGACCTGCGGGGCTTGCGGGTACTGATATATGAGCCCGACGGCATACCCGTTTCTGCGCAGGCGCCAGCCCGCCATGCGCCGCCCGCCATGACGCCAGGTCGCGCCGCGTTGATCGAGCTGATCGCGCAATACCTGAAAGGCTTGCTTGATCCCACGGTTTCGTCGCTGGAGGTGCACAAACTGATGTACTTCATGCAAGCCGCGGGGGAACCCCTCGAGCTGCAATTCAAAGCCGGCCACTACGGCCCGTATGCCGAAAACCTGCGGCACGTGATGAACGCGATCGAGGGCCATTTTGTTACCGGCTATGCCGATGGGGGCGATGCGCCTGGCAAGGTGATCTCGCTGATGCCGGGTGCACAGGCGCAAGCAACGCGTTTTCTTGAAAGCTTTGCCGCTACGCGGCAACGCTTTAGCCAGGTCGCCGATCTGGTGCAGGGTTTTGAATCGCCATTTGGCCTTGAATTGCTGGCCACCGTGCACTGGTGTGGCAAACACAATCCGGGCGATACGGTGGAGCAACTGACTGAGCAGGTTTATGCGTGGCACGAGCTAAAACCCAGGTTCTCGCCAAGCAGATCCGGCTTGCCGCCGCCACGCTGGCCGATAAAGGCTGGCTGAAACTGGCGCAGTGTCAGAACGGGGCCTGACCTGCTGTCTGCTCGCCGCGGCAGGAGGCGAAGCCGTGCGCCGCGTTCAAATGCCCATTCAGAGCGCCAAACCACAAAACCTCGTCCAGGTAAACCGACGCGTTCGACCAGACGCGCGCGGCCTGCTGAATTTGCCAGCGTCAGCCCGCTATGGCACGATGGCGGCCGCCTTGATTGATGCAGGCTTTTGTTTTCAATCGATTTTTTTTAAAACGGCCCACGCGTAATACCCGTTCATGTCCGCCACATCTGCCGCATCCCTCAGTTTTAATCTGCACGCCTGGTCTGCCTGGGCGAGCGATCTGACCACGCCTGAGGCCTGGCAGCATTGGGCGCGTACCGGTGAGCGCCAGCCACAGCAGCAAGAGCCTGCAGTGGCGGCG
>BBFD01000348.1 GCA_001313065.1 Silvimonas sp. JCM 19000 | reverse complement strand
GGTGATGCTGCCGCTGAAGGGCACGCCGCTGCTGCCGGGTGCGTTCCAACTGCCCGTGGCGCCAGTTACGCTGCCCGCGCTGGCGGACACTACGCCATGGCTGATGCTCAGGTCTGGCTCGGCCACCGACACAATCTCAGCCACGTCGGATGACACCAGATGCTGCTGGGTTTGCGTGGTGAGCTGGTCTGATTGCGCCAGCACGTTCAGCGAACGTTGATCGGCATACGGCGTATCGCCCACGCGCAAGGTAAACACCAGCTCGATCCGGCTGCCGTTAACCGCCGTGGCGTAATCGCCGAAATTGAAAACCACCGCGTTGCCTGCGGCGGTGGTCACGCTGTCGATGGCATCGGCGTTGGTATTGCCCGCGCCAGATGCCACTGCCCGACACCACTGCCCTGCGACCACGTAATACCCGCCAGATCCAGCAACGGCAGCGGCAGGTACGCGGTTAATTTCAGCTGCTCATAGTCACCGGTCACCAGGTCGTAGCTCAGGGTGAATGTCACCACATCGCCGGGGTTGAGCTCGCCGCTGCTGGGGGGGCGCGCCGCCGTTGACGCTGGCAATGTTGATATCCACCGTGTGCGTCGGAACAGTTGATGTCGTGCTGCTGCCATCGCTGGCGGACGCGCCGCTAAGGTTGACGCTGTCCACCAGCAATGTGCCCGTCACGGTGGCGTTATTGCCGAGCGTGTCGCCTTCATTGATTTCACTCTGGCGATAAGTGCTGGTGTAGCGCTGATCTACCAGCGCGTTGTAGCTGATCGTGGCGGTGGTGGCGCCTTCCTGGTTGTTGTCGAACGCCAGGTCGCCAATCAACGCGCCTTCGCTGATGCCATTGAGTGCTGAGGCGGCTAGATCAAAATGCAGGGTGGTGCTGCCGTCGGCGTTTACCGTACTAGTCACCACCAACGCCACCGTATGGCTGACGCCGCCGCTGCTGAAGGTAAACGTGGGCGTGCCAGTGAGCGTCTGGCCATCGGATAGCTGATCGACAATTTCAAAATGGCCGTTACGCAGTAGCGTTTCGCCAAAGGCAAAATAATCCGAAATCGCCACATTGAGCGTATAGCCAGCGTGTCGCCCGGCGATAAGCCGCTGCTGCCGGCATCGGTGCTGATGGTCACCGTCTTGCTGAGCGTGATCGATGTGGCTACAAAGCTGCCGCCTTCGGTGGACCCGGTGCCGGTAAAGTCAATCTGGCTGCCGACCGGGTCGGAATCCCGCGGGTCTAAAGGCACCCAATCGCCTGTGGCCGTGGGTGCGGCAAAAGCGATCGTGACGGGCGCGCCGGTGGTGGGGTTCAGGATGGGCTGGCCATTGGCGTCGCTTTGCGGCACGTAGAAGCTGACTACGGTGCTGATGGGCGCGCTGACATTGGTGTAGCTGACCGTATATCGCGTGATAAACACCGTGTCACTGGCAATGGCGGCCTGCATCAAGGTGGGATCGGTGAGCGTGCGGCCATCCGCCAGTGTCAACGCCGTTAGCGTGCCGCCGCCACCCGGGGTAATGGCGGTGACCTGCACCGCGCCCGGCACATCATGCGTGATGACCACATCCGACAAGGTCTGGCCGCTGGCTGGCGTACCGGTGACGGTGAGGTTATGCACGTAGTTGGGGCCGGTGGTGGTTTCGCCTTCCGTCATATCCAGCGTTTGAGTCACGGTGACCAGCGTGGGATGGAACACCACACTTTGCAGCGCGGCCTCAACCAGACTGGGATCTGCCGTGGGATTGTCGAGGCATCGTTGCCAAACTGAAACCCACCGCGCGCCTGCACCGTCAGGTCGGGGGCGCCATTGGTGAGCGATGTATCGGCCAGATTGCTGAGCGCGGCCGTCACTTGCACGGTGATGGCGGGTTGCGCCTGCGACACGCTGCCAAATGGCAACTGCAACACCACCAACTGGTCACCCGCGCGCAAGCCGTAGCTGGCGGCGTTGATCACCAGGGCATTGCCGGCGCTATCCCTGGCGAGCGGATGCACGGCCTGGCCATTGGAATCAAATGTCAACACGTAAGCGGTGACGGACTGGCCAGATAACTAGCCGAAACAAAGCTGAGGCCATCATTGCCATCCTTACCGGTGGCGGGCATCAGCAAATCAATAAAGGGACCGTAGCCCACCTGGCTAGAGGCGTTGGTCAGGGTGACCTCAAAGGTGGCTTGCGTGCCCAGCAATACGTCGCCGCCCGCGGACACCGTCACCGTAGGGTTGGCGTTGGCCAGCACGTCGTGATAAGCGCCAAGCGCGTTGGCGCTCAAGGCAATGGCTTTGTCGATGTCGCCGTGCGTGGTTTCCAGTTGCCAGTCTGCCCCGACGCTGGCGTTGCCGGTGGCGTTGCTGGATGCCGCCACATCGCGCCGGTGATGGCAGCCAGCTTGTCCACTAATGCCCTGCCCGCCGTACCCGCACCGACATCACAGCCATATAACTGGATGTCAGCGCCGGGGTTAAGGTCGGCGCGCCACGCGGCCAGGCTGCTGGCCGACTGGCTGAGGGTATCCGCAGTGAAAGCCTGATCGCCGAGCGTAAATTGCCCGGCCGCGCCATGCGAAAAAAATCTGGATTGAATCAACCTTGCCCAATCCCGCCAATGCAGCGCTGATGCGGGCGATGGCGTTGTCGCCGCTATTGATGACCAGCACCTTGCTGCTGGCAGGCAATTGTGTGAGCAATTCGGCGTAGTCAGCCACACGGCTGTCAATGACCACCAGGTTGATCGGTGCGGCGGCGCTAGCGCGTGCCGATACAGCGGTGGAAGTTGCAGGTTCGGCATCCGCATGGCGAGCGGGCCCGGGGCTGGAGCGGCTGTCGGTGGACGCACGTGCTGGGCCGGCCGCAGTGTCGGCGTTTCGCAGCGTGTTGAGTGCAGGCAGCGCCTTTACCGCGTGCCCGGTATCGGCGGTGGCGTGGTGGGCATCCGCGTGATGCTGTTCGACCGCGGCAGCCACCGCGCCATCAAACAAAATGCGCGGCTCTAATGCCAGTGCCTGAGCGCGCGGCCGCAGAGCATGCGGCGTGCGTGAACCCGAGTTGCTGAACATCGCAATTACCTCCCGCCGGACGGGATGCCTGGTCCCGTCCTGGATATGCAGCTCAAAGCTGCTTTAAGGGAATCTGGTCGCGTGTGCGGCAGAGGGATGCCGCAGACGTCCGACCAATATAGGCACAAAGGCGGTGCATTGCTGACAGGTTCTTACAAACGGAATGAGACATACCCGGCGCCGGTTTCAGCCTGGCCGCCGTCCGTAAGTTGCCGTGGAAAATAATTACAAAGGTGTAATGCGGTGCTAGAACACAGAGGTGTCGGGCGCCCCTTACACAGCACGCGTTACCCGTCGCGGCAAGCCGACCGCACCCCCCTCGCCTCGGGCGTTCTATTTCTCAAGACGTTTTTTTATAAATGCTGGAGAACGCAAATGATTCGAAAACAAGCCACATGGTTGCTGGCATTGCTGGCGGCCTGCGCGCTACAAGCCAGGGCAGAAGACGCCGCTGCGGACGCTACCGCGCAGGCGGTCGTCAACCCCAAGGTGGTCGAAAAGCTCACCCAGATGGGCAACTATCTGCGTAGCTTGTCGCGCTTTGAAGTCAAGGCAGCGATCACCCACGACACCGTGCTGGAAACGGGGCAGAAGCTGCAAATCCAGGGCACCAGCACCTTGCAGGTGGTTGGGCGTGATCGATTTCATGCGGTAGCAGAAACCGACACGCTGAGCCGCGAGTTCTTCTACAACGGTACGGTCTTTACCCAGTATTCGCCGGACCTGCATTACTACACCACGGTGAATGCGCCGCCGAAACTAACCGATATGCTGCACGAGATTGAAGACCACTACGGCATTCAGGTGCCAATGGAGGATCTGTTCTTGTTTGGCACTGACCAGTCACAAGCCAAGGCGCTGACCAGTGCCATGTATATCGGCCCGTCGCATATCAATGGCAAATTGTGTGATCACCTGGCTTTTCGCCAGGAAGGCATCGATTGGCAGCTCTGGATTACCCGCTCGGACAAACCACTGCCCTGCAAACTGGTGATTACCACCACCGACGATACGTCATTCCCGGAATACAGCGCGCTCTACACCTGGAATCTGAAGCCCGGCGTTAAAGCGACGCGTTCACCTTCAAGCCGGGCAAGAAAGATGTGCTCATTCCTTTAACCAAAGCGGAAGACTAAGGGGGCGATGATGATGACCAGAACACGCAAGACGCTGATTTCGATCATGCGCTCAGCCTGCTGTCATTGGGCCTGGCGCAGCAGGCGGATGCCGGCCTGG
>BBFD01000347.1 GCA_001313065.1 Silvimonas sp. JCM 19000 | reverse complement strand
CGAGCCGCCCGAGCCCGCGGCTGGCGGAAACTCGGTATCGCCCAGCAGCATGCGCACGCGTTGCGGCGGCAGGCCGAGCATCTCGGCGGCGATCTGGGTAAAGATGGTGTAGCTGCCGGTGCCGATATCGGTCATGCCCATGCGGATGGTCAGGATGCCGTCACCGTCCAGCCGCGCTGCGGCATGCGAGGGGCGCAAGAAATTACCACGGCTGGCGGCGGCCATACCGTGGCCGATCAGCCAGCGGCCGTCGCGGAGCTGGCCCGGTTTCGGATTGCGCTTGTCCCAACCAAAGCGGCGCGCGCCTTCTTCCATGCAAGGCACCAGTTGGCGCGTGGAATAGGGCACGTGTTTGGTCGGATCTTGCGAAGGCTCGTTACGTTTGCGTAATTCGATCGGGTCGAGATTGAGTTTCTCGGCCAGTTCATCCATCGCACACTCAATCACCAGCATGCCCACTGCCTCGCCCGGCGCGCGCATGGACGACGCCACCGGCAAATCCAGCGTGCTCAAGCGATGCGCGATTTTGCGATTGGCCCCGGCATACAAGGACCGCGTCTGATCGGCGGCCGATTCATAAAAGTCCTCGCCTGCGGTATTGCCGGACCAGCTTTCATGCGCGATGGCCTGGATATGGCCGTCTTTGTCGGTGCCAAGGCGGATGCGTTGCTCGGTGGCGGTACGGTGCGTGGTGACATGAAAAACCTGCGGCCGCGTCAACGCCAGCTTGACCGGACGCCCCAGTTTTTTTTAGCGGCTGCGGCGGCAAGAATGGCGTCGGCCTGGATGGCCAGTTTGGCGCCAAAGCCACCGCCGACATAACGGCTGATCACCCGCACTTGCGTCGGCTGCAGCTGCAAGGTTTTGGCGACCGCACCTTGTGCCTGCGCCAGCATCTGGTTGGAGGTATACAGCGTCAGATGGTCGCCGTTCCAGACCGCCAGCGTGGCATGGGGCTCCATCATGGCGTGCGATTGGTGCGGAGTGGTGTAGGTGACGTCCAGTTGCACCGGCGCGGCGACGAAGGCGGCTTCAAATTCGCCTTCGCTGGCGTCGGGCGGTTGCTGGTTGGGCGGCGGTACGCGCGCGTGGACTTTGGCCTTGCTCAGATCAAACTCGCCGTCATCCTTTTGATAACGGACGTTGACCAATGCCGCGCCAGCACGCGCCTGTTCAAAGCTGGCGGCCACCACCAACGCCACCGGTTGGCCAAAATGGGTGATCTTTTCGTCGTGTAATTGCGGGCTCGATTCCTTGGTCTTGGGGCCCTGCGCAATCATGTTTTTTTGTAGGTCAGCACCAGCTGTACGCCCGGCGCGCGCTCGGCGGCCGCGCTGTCGATGCTGATGATCGAGCCTTTGGCGATGGTGCTTTGCACGATGTAGGCATAGCTGGCCTGGCCGCCTTCGCGGTACTCATAGGCGTAGGTGGCGCGGCCGGTGACCTTGAGGCGGCCATCAACCCGATCCAGCGGTTTGCCGATCAGACCCTGACGGTTGTCGTCGAGCACATTGTGTTCGGCCGGTTTAGACATTTCCATAACGCGGCCTCCTCAGGCAGTGGGCGTCAGCACGGCGTTCAGCGTGCGGCGGGCCAAGGTAATCTTGAAATCATTGTGGCCATAGCCACCGCGCCTTGCAGTACGGCATCGGCGGCATGGTTGTAGCTGGCGGGGCGGTCGGCGGCGTTGCGTAATGCTTGTTCAGCGGCATTCACGCGCCATGGCTTGTGCGCCACGCCGCCGAAGGCCAGCCGCGCGTTATGGATCTGGCCACCGCTGCGTTCAACAATTGCCGCCACCGAAACCAGCGCAAACGCATATGAAGCGCGATCACGGACTTTGCGATAGATATGTACGCCGGGCACAGGCGGCGGCAAGGTCACGGCGGTAATCAATTCGCCCGCTTGCAGGGTGTTGTCTTGCTGCGGGGCGTTACCGGGCAAGCGATGGAAATCGGCAATCGGAATAATGCGACGCTGTCCCTGACCATTGATGGTCTCGACATTGGCATCCAGCACCCGCATGGCCACGGCCATATCGGACGGATGTGTGGCTATACAGGAGGGGCTGGCTCCGACGATGGCATGCATGCGATTAAAGCCCTGCAAGCAGAACAGCCGCTGCCCGGCTCGCGTTTATTACAGGGCAGGCCGGGCGTATAGAAGTAATAGCAGCGCGTACGTTGCAGCAGATTGCCGCCGGTGGTGGCCATATTGCGCAATTGCGCCGACGCCCCGGCCAGCAAGGCACGGCTGAGTACGGCGTAGTCTTTGCGGATGCGCGGGTCGGCCGCCAGATCGGCGTTGCGCACCATGGCGCCGATGCGCAAGCCGCCATCGGGCGTGGCGTCGATGCGGTTGAGCGGCAGATGGGTGATGTCGATCAGATGCTGCGGTTTCTCGATTTGCAGCTTCATCAAATCCAGCAGATTGGTGCCACCGGCAATAAATTTGCTGTTGGGGGTATTGGTCGCGGCGCGCGCGGCCGCCGCTTCATCGCTGGCGCGTTCATAGGTAAACGGAATCATGAGCGTTGCCCCGCAGCCTGCTGGATCGCCTGCACGATATTGGGATAGCCGAGCAGCGACAGATATTGCCGGCCATGCGTTCGCGGATTTCCATCTCGCTGAGCAAAGGTCGGGCTTGCAGATCAGCCGTCACGTGGCTGGGCATGCCTGGCGCACTTCGGCCAACATGCCGACGGCCGAGCAGATCTGGCCCGAAGTGCAATAACCGCACTGAAACCCGTCATGTTCCAGAAACGCCTGTTGCATCGGATGCAATTGGTCGTCGTGCGCCAAGCCTTCGATGGTGGTGATCTGCGCGCTTCGTGCATCACCGCCAGAGTCAGGCAGCTGTTGATGCGGCGGCCGTCGACCAGCACGGTACAGGCCCCGCACTGGCCATGGTCACAGCCTTTTTTTGGTGCCGGTTAAATGCGCATGTTCGCGCAGTGCATCCAGCAAGGTGGTGCGCGGGTCCAGCGTGGTGTCAAAGCGATGGCCGTTGATATTCAGCTGGGTGGGCACGCCTGGCAGGGCGGGGCTGGGAGCGGTATCGGCGGCGGCTTGCGCGCTGGCGCTGGATACCGTCAGTGCGGCCGGTACGCCGCCCGCCACCAATGCAGCGCTGGCTTTGAGCATGGCGCGACGGCTGATGCCGTGCGGTTCGTGTTCCAGTTGCGGGTCTTGATCGGTGGTCGAACTCATCGCGCATATCCTCCGCTGTGCAGACGCGGGTTGCGGTCGGGCTTCCACACGCCGCGACGCATCAGCGCGCCGCTGGCATCGTGGCGCGCCAGATCGTCCAGTGTGTCGATATCAATCAGCACGCCGGGGTCACGCACCGGCACCAACTGTGCGGCGGAGGCATCCCGTTCGATGATGGCGCGGGCACCTGCGTCGCCGCTGAGCTCGGCCAACTGGTTGTAATAATGGCTGGCAAAGCCGACCGGATGGCCGCGGCGGCCGTCATACGTCGGCACCGCAGCGCACTACCGCCGGCCAGTCGGCGCATCACTTGCTTGATGGTGTTTGGCTGAATAAACGGCATGTCCGCCAGCGCCACCACCCAACCCGCCGCGTGCGGCGTATGGCGGATGGCGTAGGCCAGGCTTTCCCCCATGCCCAGTTCGGCAGCGGCGCAGGTCAGCACCTGCAGGCCCGCAGCCTCCAGCAAGGATTTGAGCAGCGGCCGTTGCGGCGACACCACGGCCACCGCCCACGGCAAAGCCTCAATCAGATTAAGCGCGCTTTTGACCCCCAGCCGGGTGCCGTCATCCAGCGGGTGCAATAGTTTGGGCGTGCCAAAGCGGCTGGAAGAACCCGCCGCCAATAACACGCCCACGATGCCTTGCCGGTTGGCAGGCTGGTTTAACAGGATATTGCTCATACGGTTTCTCCCGCGGCGGGCGCTTGATGAATAGACCGCTGCGTTGACTTAACTTGCCAGCGGGGTGGCCGCTGGTAGTTGCCTTGATTTCCGCCAGGATGGCGAGGGCGACTTCTTCGGGTGCGTCGGCACCCAGATCGAGCCCGATCGGGTAATGCAGAATGCCCGCCTGCTGTAATGCGGCGGCTTTTTTCCCGCGCGCCGATCTCGCCGAGCATGCGTTCGGTGCGGCTACGCGGGCCCAACTGGCCGATGTAGCGCGGTTTGAATTCGAGTAATTGCGCCAGGATGCGCTGGTCTTGTTCGTAGCTGTGCGTCATTACCACCGCCACGCTGTCATGGCCCAGGCCGGTGGCGGGCAGGGCGTCGGCCAGATCCAGCACGCACACCTGGTCGGCCATGGCAAAGCGATCACGCCGGG
>BBFD01000346.1 GCA_001313065.1 Silvimonas sp. JCM 19000 | reverse complement strand
CCAGCAAGGCCTGGCGCGATGCTTCGCCTAGCCGTCGTCCCAATCGGGCCGTTGCAGATACGTCAATCGATCCGCCGCCGCGCTATGCAGGATATGGCTGTCGGCCGCGCCGGGGATGTTGGCATCCCTCAATTGTTGCTGCAAACCCTCGGCATCCAGCGCCAGATGCACAGCATCGCGCGCTTGCGCATGCGCGAGCTGAAACGCCAGTTGCGGTTGCGTGGGCAAGCTGACGCCGGCGCGGCCCAGCGCAATGCGCGCCGAGGTAAAGCGCCGCAACGTTTGCCACGGATTGTCGGTGACCGGCGAGGTCAGCGGATCTTTCACACAGTGGGGATCAGACATCATCAGGCCAGCCTGCGTAGCGCGTCGCCAAACACCGGGGGCAAGCCATCGTGCAGGCGGAACAGCGCGTCATTGCTAAAGATTTGCGTTTGCTGCAGCCACGCTTCAAATTCCGGCGCGGGACGCAGGCCGAGTACGCGGCGCACATACAAAGCATCGTGGAATGAGGTGGTCTGGTAATTGAGCATGATGTCGTCCGAGCCGGTATGCCCATCACAAAATTGCAGCCAGCCGTGGCCAGCAGCGTCAGCAGGTTGTCCATATCGTTCTGGTCGGCCTCGGCGTGGTTGGTGTAACACACGTCGCAGCCCATCGGCAGGCCGAGCAATTTGGCGCAGAAATGGTCTTCCAGACCGGCGCGGATAATCTGTTTGCCGTCGTACAAATATTCGGGGCCGATAAAGCCGACCACGGTATTGACCAGCAGCGGCTTGAACTTGCGCGCCACGGCATAGGCGCGCGCCTCGCAGGTTTGCTGGTCGACGCCAAAATGCGCGTTGGCGGACAAGGCGCTGCCCTGGCCGGTTTCGAAATACATGACGTTATCGCCCACCGTGCCGCGTTGCAGCGACAAAGCCGCGCTACGCGCCTCGCCCAGCAGCGCCAGATCAATGCCGAAGCTGCGGTTGGCGGCCTCGGTGCCAGCAATTGACTGAAACACCAGATCCACCGGCGCGCCGCGTTCGATGGCGGCGATGGTGTTGGTGACGTGGGTCAGCACGCACGACTGCGTGGGGATCTGATACCGGCTGATGATCTCGGCCATCATGCTGACCAGGTTGATCACTTGCGGCACGTTGTCGGTGGCCGGGTTGATGCCGAAAACCGCGTCGCCGCAGCCATAGAGCAAACCATCGAGCAAGCTGGCAGCAATGCCACTGGCGTCGTCGGTGGGGTGATTGGGTTGCAAACGCGTGGCGAGGCGCCCCTCCAGCCCGATGGTGTCGCGAAACGCGGTGACCACGCGGCACTTTTTAGCCACCAGAATCAGATCCTGGTTGCGCATGATCTTGCTGACGGCGGCGGCCATTTCGGGGGTGATGCCCGGTGCGGCGGCGGCCAGCACGTCGCTGGTGGTGGCGTCGTGCAGCAACCAGTTGCGAAAGTCGCCGACGGTTAAATGGCTGATGGCGGCGAAGGCGTGGGCGTCGTGTTCGTCGATGATCAGGCGGGTGATTTCATCGGTTTCGTAGGGCACCAGCACGTGCTCGAGGAAGGCGCGCAGCGGCAGCTCGGCCAAGGCCATTTGCGCCACCACGCGTTGCTCGGCGCTCTGCGCCGCCACCCCCGCCAGCAGATCGCCCGAGCGCAACGGCGTGGCTTTGGCCAGCAGGTCTGGCAGATCCGCAAACTGATGCGTGATCGGGCCCACGGTATGACTGAACTGCGGCATTGAACCCCCTCACTACGCTGGCATAGGGTGGGTCAAGACCCACCAGCCAAAGCCATCCGGCAAAAAACGCTAACGCTGCGAATCTCTCTTTGGCTTTGTGCGGTGGGTCCAGACCCACCCTATTTAACAAACGTGGCATAGGGTGGGTCTAGACCCACCAGCCAAAGCATCCGACAAAAAAAACGCTAATGCAGCAAATCTCTCATCGGCTTTGTGGGGTGGGTCTAGACCCACCCTAACAACAAGCGTGGCATCGGGTGGGTCTGGCCCCACCCGATGCAGCGCGGGCTGGTTATGGTGCCGTGGGCACGGTGGCGGCGTACAGCGCGTTGGCGCGGTGTTTGCCGGTCATCAAGAAGTAGCCGTAGCCCAGTGCCAGGAACAGCACAAACAAGCCAAAGATCAACGCGTTGTAGTAGATCATGGTCACCATGCACACCACCGCGCCAAACAAGGCAAACGCGGGGAAGTACGGGTACAGCGGTGCGCGGAACGGCCGCGCCAGCCCTGCTTCAGTCCGGCGCAGTTTAAACAGACTGAGCATGCTCAGGATGTACATCAGGATCGCACCAAACACTGACATCGTGACGATATTGGCCGTTAGCGTTTGCCCGCCCAGCGTGATCAGCGAATCGCTGAAGATGGCCGCAATGCCGACCACGCCACCGGCGATGATCGCGCGATGCGGCGTCTTGAAGCGCGGATGCACTTTGGCAAAATACCCTGGCAAAAAAAGCCTCACGGGACAGCGCAAAAAAATCTGGCGCGAGTAGCCGATGATAATGCCGTGGAACGACGCCACCAGGCCAAACAACCCCAGCCACACCAGCATATGCAGCCAGTTGCTGTGCGCGCCCACAATCAATTTCATCGCTTGCGGCAACGGGTCATTGATATTGGAGAGCTTGGTCCAGTCGCCCGCGCCACCGGCAAACAACATCACGCCAATCGCCAATGCCACCAGCGTCAGAATGCCTGCGATATAGGCAATCGGGATTGAACGCTTGGGGTCTTTGGCTTCTTCCGCCGCCATGGCCACGCCTTCAATCGCCAGAAAAAAACCAGATGGCAAACGGAATCGCCGCAAACATGCCGGGGATGGACGCCAGCGAGAAATGATCCGCGCCCGACCAGCCGCCTTTAACAAAATTGGCGGTGGAGAAGCCCGGCGAGACCACGCCCATAAACACCAGCAGCTCAAAGATGGCCAGCACGGTAACGCACAGCTCAAACGTCGCCGCCACCTGCACGCCGATGATATTGAGCGCCATAAAGATCAGATATGCGCCCACCGCCGCATGTTTGGGATCGATGCTGGGGAATTGCACGTTGAGATAAGCGCCGATGGCCAGGGCAATGGCCGGGGGCGCAAATACAAACTCGATCAGCGTGGCCGCGCCCGCCAGATAACCGCCGGTGGCGCCAAACGCGCGCTTGCTATAGGCAAACGGACCGCCCGCATGCGGGATGGACGTGGTCAGTTCGGTAAAGCTGAAAATAAACGTGGCATACATCGCCGCGATAAACAACGCGGTGACGGTAAACCCCAAGGTGCCGGCCGACGCCCAGCCATAACTCCAGCCAAAATATTCGCCCGAGATCACCAACCCGACGGCGATCCCCCATAACTGCCACGTGCTCAGAACGGGTCTGAGACCGGATGCTGAACCTTCCATTGCAAGCTCCCTGTGCGATACCCGGATTGGATGCGGCAGCGCCAGGCGGCCGTACCCGCCTGATGCTCTGCCTGCCTTGTAACAACGCTTTAAAAAAATCAACGGCTGACGCGGGCACAACGCTTGCTTGTCTACGTTGTGATTGCCCTCGGCAACGAATATAGCGTCGGGCAAAAAACCGGCCGTTATCGAAAATCGGCAAACATGACAAACCCGGCCCACGGCCCACGTTTGCTGTGCTTGCCTGCAGCGGGAGGCGCAGCAGCCATGACCCATAACGCGATGTTTCTGGCCCGGCCGGACTTTGCCCACATCGGCGCCAACCCGGCCGCGCGGCGCACCATCGTTGCGCATGATGTGGACGAACAAGCCCACAATCTGACCGATTGGGAGCAGCGCTATGACCAGATCACCGCCGGGCGTTTTTTTTGCGGCGTGCTGGATGAATGGCGCAATCAAGACGTGCAGATTTTTTTCGTGAGCGCAACAGCTGCGCGCTGCATCAAGCCTGTAGCGTGCGGCCCGATGCGTTCTGGTTTGGCATCGAAGCGCAAACGCGCGGCATGCGCATCAATGGGCGGCCGGTGGGCGACGACCGCGTGATGACGCGGCCCGGCCATCATCCGTTTGAACTGACCACGCCGGACGCGCATGAAATCCTCGGCATCGTCATCCAGCGCAGCACCTTGCTGGCGGCCGCCGCCCAACAGCGCTGCACCATCGAAACCAGCCGCCTTGCCAGCGCCGAGTTATTACAGGTGGACCACGCCGCGTTGCAAACCTGTCGCCAGACCATACAAGGCTTGCTGGCCATGCACGAAACCGAGGCTGCGCTGGCCGCGCAAGCCGATCACGTCATCAGCGCCCTGCTGGCTTTGCTCGACACCAGCGCCCCCGAGGCC
>BBFD01000345.1 GCA_001313065.1 Silvimonas sp. JCM 19000 | reverse complement strand
CGCGCGGTTATGCCCTGGTCGAAACGGCCGACGGCGCGTGGTACAGCAGGCGGCGCAATTGCATGCGGGCGACCGCATCCGCGTACGGTTTGCCGACGATGCCGTCGAAGCCGCCGTCACCAGCAAACCGGCACACCAGGCAGATTTATTTTAAGCGCCTATGTTTAAAACGGCTGCGGCGGCTGTGTTGCTGCCGCGCGGTAGGGACTGCGCCTTGTTGCCCGGCGATAAGCGCAGGCATAGTCGCCGCCATTCAGCCTGGACCAAGTGCGTATGACCGCAGACCGTCACTGGATCGCTCAGGCCATCCAGACCATCGAAGCCGATTTCACCCGCTCCGCCGATACCCATCTGATCCCGCTACGCCTGGCTGGCTTTGCGGATATCGATGTTTATCTCAAGGACGAATCCAGCCATCCCACCGGCAGCCTTAAACACCGGCTGGCGCGTTCGCTGTTTTTATATGCGCTGGCCAATGGCTGGCTGCATGCGGGACGGCCGGTGGTGGAAGCCTCCAGCGGCTCGACCGCGGTGTCGGAAGCCTATTTCGCGCGACTACTGGGCCTGCCGTTTATTGCGGTGATGCCGGCCACCACCAGCCCGGAAAAAAAATCGCCGCCATCCAGTTTCATGGTGGGCAATGCCATCTGGTGGCCGATCCGACGCAATTGATTGCCGAATCGCAACGGCTGGCGGTGCAGAGCGGCGGTCATTTTATGGACCAGTTCACCTATGCCGAACGCGCCACCGACTGGCGTGCCAACAACAATATCGCCGAGTCGATTTTTTGGCCAGCTCAAGCTGGAGCGTTATCCCGAACCCAGCTGGATTGTCGCCAGTTGCGGCACCGGCGGCACCTCGGCCACGCTGGGCCGCTATGTCAGATATCGCCGCCACGCCACCCGCATCGCCTGTGCTGATCCGGACAACTCGGTGTTCTTTGACGCCTTTGCCAGCGGCCGCCGTGATCTGACCTTAAACGCTGGATCGCGCATCGAAGGCATCGGCCGCCCGCGTGTCGAAGCCTCGTTCATGCCCAGCGTGATCGATGCGATGTTTCAGGTGCCGGACGAGATGTCCATCGCCGCCACGCGCTGGCTGGCGCAAGCCTGGGGCGCAAACCGGGTGGCTCCACCGGTTGCCAGTTTGTCGCGGTACTGCAGTTGGCCAGCGAAATGCAGGCGCGCGGCGAACGCGGTTCTATCGTCACCTTGCTATGCGATGGCGGTGAACGTTACGCGCATTCTTATTACAACGACGCGTGGCTCAGCGCGCATCGCTACGACATTGCGCCCGCGCTGGCCGCCATCGATGCCAGTTGCCGCCACGGTGTCGCCCTGCCCACGCACGTGGCGCGGCATGATCGCTAAGCGCTGGCCGGGCGCGTAATCTGCCATCGGTCACTCCAGCGGAATTCGGGCTGTCGGCGGGGGCCGTCCCCGGTAAAATGGCGGCCGTCGTCACCGCCCTCTTTCCCGGACCGCATGCAACTGGATCATCTCAACCCGCCCCAACGCGCCGCCGTCAAATACCTGGACGGCCCCTGCCTGGTGCTGGCGGGCGCGGGCTCGGGCAAGACGCGGGTGATTACGCAAAAGATTGCTTATCTGATCCAGGCCGCGCAGATGGACGCGCGCAATATCGCCGCCATCACCTTCACCAACAAGGCCGCGCGTGAAATGCAGGAACGCGTGGGCAGCCTGCTGCCGCCAGATCGTTTGCGGGGGCTGACGGTCAGCACCTTCCACTCGCTGGGCATGCGCATCTTGCGTGAAGAAGCCAGACACCTGGCTACAAGCCGCAGTTTTCGATTCTGGACAGCGGAGATCAGTGGAAGATCGTCGGCGATATTCTGGGCACCACCGACAAACAATTGGTGCGCTCCACCATCTCGCGCATTTCGATGCTTAAAAGCGATCGGGTGTCGCCGGACCAGGCCTTGTTGGGCGCGGATTCCGAAGGCGAAATGCATCTGCCAAGCTGTACCGCGCTTATCAAGACACGCTGCAGGCATATCAGGCGGTCGATTTTGACGATCTGATCCGTTTGCCAGTCGATTTATTCGAGCAAAACCCGGAGGTCACGCAAAAGTGGCAACAGCGTTTGCGCTATTTATTGGTCGATGAATATCAGGACACCAATACCACGCAATATTCGCTGCTCAAGTTTTTTTGACCGGCACCTCGGGCAAGTTCACCGCGGTGGGCGATGACGATCAATCGATCTATGCCTGGCGTGGTGCCAATGTGGAAAATCTGGCGCTGTTAAAAACTGATTTTCCGGCGCTGGAAGTCATCAAGCTGGAACAGAATTACCGGTCGGTTGCGCGGATTTTGCGTTGCGCCAATGCGGTCATTTCCAACAATCCCAAGTTGTTTGAAAAGACCTTGTGGTCTGACCTGGGTATCGGCGATCCCATCCAGGTGATTGAGTGCAAAGGCGAAGAGCACGAGGCCGAAATGGTCGCGATGAATCTGCTTAATCACAAGTTCATCAACAACACCCGCTTTGCCGATTACGCCGTGCTGTATCGCGGCAATCACCAGGCACGCATTATCGAAACACAGCTGCGCGAACACCGGATTCCGTATCAGATGGCGGGCGGCCAATCGTTTTTTTGATCGGGCTGAAATCAAGGACCTCCTGGCGTACCTGCGTTTGCTGGCCAATGAAGACGATGATCCGGCATTTATCCGCGCCATCACCACGCCCAAACGCGGGGTTGGCAATGTAACGCTGGAGAAACTGGGCAATTACGCCACTACGCGGCAGATTTCGCTGTTTCAGGCCGCGTTTGAAGAAGGCTTTATTCATCAGGTGCAACCGGCGCAATACGAGCCTTTGCAAACCTTTTGCGACTTTATCAACCGGCTGCAACCGCGCGCCACGCGGGAAAGCGCTGGCGCGCTATTGCGCGAATTGCTGGCTGCCATTGATTACGAAACCTGGCTTTATGACAGCGATGATCCCAAGCCCGCCGAAGCCAAATGGAAAAAAAACGTGCAGGACTTCTGCGGCTGGGTTGAGAAAAAAAGGTGAAGAACAGGGCAAAAGCCTGATCGAAATCTCGCAAACCATCGCTTTGATTACTATGTTGGAAGGCCGCGACGAAGATGAAGTCGACGCGGTGCGGATGTCCACATTGCATGCCTCCAAAGGCCTGGAATATCCGCATGTGTTCTTGATTGGCTGTGAAGAAGACATCCTGCCGCACGCCAATTCAATTGAAGGCGGCATGTGGAAGAAGAACGCCGCTTGATGTACGTCGGCATTACCCGCGCACAACGCAGCCTGACCATTTCTTATTGCGGCAAACGTAAACGCGCGGGCGAATGGCAAATTGTTGAACCCTCGCGTTTTTTTTGCGCGAATTGCCTGCCGCCGACATCCGCGTAACCGGCCGCATGGCCGCCGACAAAGGTAATCAGGTGACCCGTTCCGAAGGCCGCGCCATGCTGGCCGGAATGATGGCCAAATTAGGGGAAATGAAATGAAAGCCATTGCTGTCGATACCCACGTGGGCGAAGGTCCGTTTCCGGAATTCGCTCGCGGTACGCCCGTCACCTTGATTGCACCCAACGAGAAATATCCGCACTGGTGGTCTTGCACCATCGAAGGGCATAACACCTATGTGCCCGACTATTACGTGGTGCAGGACAAGCTGGACCGTGGCTATAACCCGACCGAATTACAGGCCGAACCCACCGACGAACTCGAAGTGTTTGCCATCAGCTACAGCTGGTTGGTTGCCCGCAACAACCGTACCGGCAAAGTAGGCTGGATACCTGCCGACAAAGTCGCCTCGCCTTTGTAAACCTTTGTATATCAGTACACTGCTGCGTCAGTAAGTGCGTATCAGTTGTCCCGGACCCTACGCCGAACGTTGGCCATTTCTGACGCTTGGCAGCAAGCGCCGAAAGCCCCTTTAAAGCCTATAAACCGTTTATCGGAAACCTCTGATGTCGATGCAGCAGAGTGCTGTTTTCTGGTGCATCGCAAGGTGACAAACCGCGCAAAAAAACGGTGTGATGAGTTTCACCAAGTTTGCCGATCTAGAGCGGACTGGATTCATCACAGCACGCGGAGCTGTTCATCGGTTTTGCTTACGGGGCTTGTTATGTCGTTCTCATCCGTCCGTTTCTATGTCGTCCGTGAATGGCGCTGGTTTTGCTGGGCGCTGTCGTACAACTTTTTTTTGCGTCCGTCCGAGCCACAACGTCGTCTGGCCTTCGACGAAATGAACCACCCGCCGCGCGCGCACTGACGTCGCCGCAAACACGGGTTTACCGCGCAACCGAATGTGCCGGCGCTGCTGAGCAGTGCC
>BBFD01000344.1 GCA_001313065.1 Silvimonas sp. JCM 19000 | reverse complement strand
CACCAGCCGCACCGTCGTCGCATGCCCGACCGGCGCCGCCACGGGCACGCCAGTGCAAACCATCAATACCGATACCAGCGGCAATCTGGTCAACTGGAAAGCCGGCGCGCTGTACCACATCAACGAGCAGGGCAATGTGTACGTCAACTTTGCGCTGTCGCAACAGCCCCCGGGCGGCTCCAATTTTGCCCTGGCGGCGGCAACGCCGACCGGCAACAGCGCCAACCGTGTCGACTTCGCCCCGCAAAAAAAAGCCAAGACCGGCGAGATCGGCACCAAGTGGGAATTGTTTGAAAAAAAACGCCTGCTGGCCACTGCCGCGCTGTTCCGCACCGACATCAATAACGAAGTCAGCGCCGTCGGCGATGGCACTTACGCCCAGATCGGCAAAAAGCGGGTGCAAGGCGTTGAGCTGACCGCACAAGGCCAGATCACGCCAAACTGGTCGCTGACCGCCGGTTACATCTATCAGGATGCGACGGTTGAAGCCGGCACTGCCGTAGCGGCCGATGGTTCGCAAGTGATGACCTATACGCCGAAGAACGCCTTCACCTCGTGGACCACCTACACGCTGCCCAAGGGCTTTACCGTAGGCGGTGGTGCGCGTTACGTCGGCGGTCTGGCCAAGGGTACCGATGGCGCCATTGGTACGCCGACACACACCGACGCGTACTGGGTGGTGGATGCGATGGCCAGCTACAAGGTCAGTCGCAATCTGACCATGCAGCTCAACGTCTACAACCTGTTTAACGAAGACTACGTGTTGTCCATCAACAAGAGCGGCTATCGCTACACGCCGGGCGCGCCGCGCACGGCCTTGCTGACCGCCAACGTGTCGTACTAAGCCCTGCCCGCCACTCGCCGCTGGTGCGTTCTGCCGACGTGGACCGCGCCAGCGGGTGGCTTTTGTCTTAACCAGCCAACGAGAATTCGCTCGCTTTACGGGGTCTCCTAGCCATGATGTTTCATATTCCAGAAGTCCTGACCAAGGACGAAGTTCGTCAACTACGCGCCCGTCTTGATGCCGCGCCCTGGGTCGATGGCCGCATGTCTGCGGGCCCGCAAGGTGCGACGGTCAAGCGCAACAAGCAGTTGCCGATCGACAATCCGGTCACGATTGAACTGGGCAACATGGTGCAGGCGGCGTTGGCGCGCAATGCCATGTATTTCTCGGCGGCGCTGCCTTTGCGCGTGGCCCCGCCGATGTTTAACAGCTACGACGCTGACGGCCAGGAACACTATGGTTTTCACGTCGATGGCGCGGTCCGCGCCGTCAAGAACGCACCGCATGGCTGGGTGCGCACTGATCTATCAGCCACCCTGTTTTTATGTGAGCCGGATGAATACGAAGGCGGCGAACTGACCGTGCGCGATACCTATGGCGAGCACGCCGCCAAACTGCCTGCGGGCGATATGGTGCTGTACCCGTCCAGCAGCGTGCATTGCGTCACGCCGGTTACGCGCGGCACGCGGGTTTGTTCGTTTATGTGGTTGCAAAGCATGGTGCGCCACGACCATCAGCGCTCGATGCTGTACGACCTGGACCAGGCCATCAATGCACTGCGCGCACGTCATGGCGAAAGTGAAGAAACCGTGGCATTGGCGGCGACGTATCACAACTTGCTGCGGGAATGGTCCGAGATCTGAAACCACGCTGTAACCCAGCCGTAGCGCCATTCTTGATACGTATCGCGGCTTGACAATCAGCATCCCGCCATGCGAATTTAATAATGATAACGATTGTCATTATTAAAATAATTTGATGTCTGCGGCGGGCCCCGGCAAGACCACGTCCGTCGCACCACACCGCTGGAAACTCACTTCGCCATGTCGGCTTCTACCGAAAACCCTTCCGCCGCCCACCGGCAACAGCGGGCATTCTGGCTTAAGCATCTGCACCGCTGGCACTGGATCAGCGCCGCCCTGTGCATGATAGGCATGCTGCTATTTGCCGTTACCGGCATCACGCTCAACCACGCCGCGCAAATCGAAGCGCATCCGCAAGTGGAAAAAAAACGTAGCGCCCACGCGCCTGCCGCCCTGCTGCAAGCCCTCAAGCAGGTGCAACACGCCGATGACAAAGGCCCGGTGCCCGCGCCGCTGGCGGACTGGCTGCACAGCGCGCTCGATATCGATACCGCCGACCGCGAAGCCGAATGGTCGCCCGATGAAATCTATATCGCCCTGCCCCGCCCCGGCGGCGATGCCTGGGCCAGCGTATCGCTGGTCAATGGCGATACCCATTACGAACTCACCACGCGCGGCTGGATTTCTTATCTGAACGATCTGCATAAAGGCCGCAATGCAGGCAAGGCGTGGGCCTGGTTTATTGATGTGTTTGCCATCGCCTGTTTGATCTTCAGCCTGAGCGGCCTGTTTTTTGCTGCAACTGCATGCCGGATCACGCGTCGCCACCTGGCCCCTGGTGGGCTTGGGTGTAGTGATCCCCCTCGTGCTGGCACTGCTGTTTATCCACTAACCCCCTTACCGTCTCCAAGGATTTGTTATGCATCGTCTTCTCAAGGTCACGCTGACCGGGATCGCCGCCGCCCCGCTGGCTGGCACCGCCATGGCAGCGGATTTGTCCGTCAAGGTTGAGCTGCCGCAACTCAACGTGGCCGAGTATCACAAGCCCTATGTCGCCGTTTGGGTGGAACACGCCGACCAGACCCCGGTACAGACCCTGGCCGTGTGGTACGACGGCAAAAAACGCAATAACGAAGGCACCAAGTGGCTGAAGGACATCCGCCAATGGTGGCGCAAAGCCGGTCGCGATCTGACCGTGCCCGCCGACGGCATCAGTGGCGCCACCCGCGCACCGGGCGAACAAGCGCTGAGCTTTAGCGATGGCAAAGCCCCGCTGGGCAAGCTGGCGGCGGGCGAATACGCGCTGGTGGTCGAAACCGCGCGTGAAGCCGGTGGCCATGAGCTGGTGCGCGTGCCGTTTACCTGGCCGCCCAAAGAAGCCGCCAGCGCCAGCGCCAAAGGCGAGCACGAACTGGGCAGCGTCACGCTGAACCTCAAGCCGTAATTGCAACGCCGGTCGCCCGTGGCGCCGCTTTGCCCGCACTCTGGAAACAACACCATGAAAAAAAACTGACGCTTAAACAATGGCTGCCGCTGTCGATGCTGGCCGTGGCGGCGCTATTGCCGCTGGAAGCCCAGGCGCACCGCCAATGGCTGCTGCCGTCCGCAACCGTACTGGCGGGCAACGATCCGTGGATTACGGTGGATGCCGCCGTCTCCAACGATCTGTTTGATTTCGAGAACTTCCCGCTCAAGCTCGACGGTCTGCAAATTACTGCACCCGATGGCAGCGCCGCCAAAGCCGAAGGCGCCAGCACCGGCCATCTGCGCAGCGTGTTTGATCTGCAATTGACGCAGCAAGGCACTTACAAGATTGCCGTGACCACCGGTGCGGTAATGGCCAGCTACAAGCTCAATGGCGAAAACAAACGCTGGCGCGGCGAAGTGCAAGCGCTGGCCAAAGAAATCCCGGCCGAAGCGACTGATCTTAAAGTGACGCAAATGGATGCGCGCATCGAGACCTTCGTCACGCGTGGCAAGCCCACCAACGGCGTGTTCAAGCCAGCGGCAAGGGCCTGGAACTGGCGCCGCTTACGCATCCGGATGATCTGGTTGCCGGTACGCCCGCCAACTTCCGTCTGCTGTTTGACGGCAAACCGGCGGCCAATCTCAAAGTAACCATCATTCCCGGTGGCAGACGCTTCCGCGACCAGGTGGGCGACTTTGTGGTGAACACCGATGCCGACGGCAAATTCAGCGTCAAATGGCCGAGCGCCGGTTTGTATTACATCGGCGCCGAGATCAGCGATAACGCCAGCGCCAGCAAGCCCGCCACTGAACGCCGTGCCAACTATGGCGCGACGGTCGAAGTCGCACCGCAATAAGCGCAAATGGCCGTGCCCACTCCACTCGCCTCCGCCGAGCCTTGCGCATACTGCTGCCGCACACGCTGACCGCAGCCAGCGTGCAAGCGCCTGCTGCCGCGGCGCAGTTGTTGCGCTTTGCCGGTGAGACCATGGGCACCACCTGGTCGGTGCAATGCCTGGCGGTGGATGGCCACGCCGCCCCCGCCTTGCGCAACGCCATGCAGGCGGAACTGGACGCGGTCGTGCAGCAAATGAGCAACTGGCGCGACGACAGTGATCTCAGCCGCTTTAACCAGGCCGCGGCGGGCACGTGGGTGACGCTGCCGGTGGCGTGTTTTCAGGTGGTGGAAACCGCCTTGCAGATCGCGCGCCTGAGTGGCGGTGCTTATGATCCGACGGCCGCCGCGCTGGTCAATCTATGGGGCTTTGGCCCGGCCCCGCGCCGCGCGCAGGCACCCAGCGCCGC
>BBFD01000343.1 GCA_001313065.1 Silvimonas sp. JCM 19000 | reverse complement strand
GTGGTTATGGTCGGGACCATGCGCGTGGCTGTGCCCGGCATGGGGGGCAGCATCATGAGCATGGGGCGCGGCGGGCGCCTGTGGAGCGGGAGCGGACATCGGCAGATTCATTATTTGCAACAGTGTTGCATTATGGCGAACATGCCGAGGGTCGACAAGATGCTTTTGAGGGCCTCGGGCACCCGCTCCCGCAGGCCTAGCCGGTTTGCACTTCGATATGAAACAAGGCGTAGGGGCAATTCAGATAGCGTTCGGCCAGCGGCCTGGCCATGACTTCGGGAAACTGGTCGGCGGCAAAGATTGCCCACAGCGGGCCGAATCCACCCAGCGCCAGCGGCTGGCCGTCCATATGCGTCGCCACGATATAGCGATATTTGCGCAAGTCGCCCAGGCTGATGCTGGCGCTGGTGCCATCCAGCCCGCGCAACAAGACCTTGGTGCCATCGCGGGTGGCGGCACCGGCCGTCGCCAGCAATTGCGCCAGATACGGGCCGCGCAGGCTATGCACTTTGCCGTCCCACGCCAGCGTGGTGTGGATGTCGTTGGCGGGCATGGCGGCCAGTTCGGGCCAGGACAGCGTCCAGGCTTTGTCGAAATGAATGGCCAGTTTATTGAAAAGCGGATCGAGCGCCGGGTCGACGGCGCCGCGGTTGCTGCGGCTGATGGCACCGCTCACGGTCAGTACGGCCGGGCCACCGACTGGCGCTGGCGCGGGTTTACGCGGTTTGCTGTGGGCTTTGCTTTGCGCCAGCGCGGTCAACGGCACCGTGCTCAGCAACGCGGCGCCACGCAGCAGAAACGTACGTTTATTCATTGTTTCAACCGTGAGTTGCGGGGTGCAACAGTGTGCCAGAGCGGCTGCCGGTTGCCCATGATCTGACAGCGATCCAGCGTTCCGCCCCTGGTCGCCGACTGCTGGCCCTGTAAAAATAGCGGCTGATGCCGAAGTAAGAGTTACGGCCTACAATATCGCTCACCATGAACGCACCCGCACCGCATCCGCTTCGTCCTGCTCTCGTTGATCGCTTTGGTCGACGGGTGGACTACGTGCGCCTTTCGGTCACTGATCGCTGTGATCTGCGCTGTTCTTATTGCATGCCCAAAGGCTTTAACGGCTTTGAAGAACCGGCCGACTGGCTGACCTTTGCCGAAATCGAACGCTTGATCGGCGCGTTTGCCCGCCTGGGCGTTGGGCGCATCCGGCTGACCGGGGGCGAGCCTCTGTTGCGCCGTGGTCTGCCGGAGCTAGCGCGCCAGTTAAAGGCGCTGCCGGGGCTGCATGATCTATCGCTTTCCACCAATGCAACGCAACTGGTCAAGCATGCGCGGGCCTTGCGCCAGGCCGGGGTTGATCGTTTGAACATCAGTCTGGATACCCTGGACGGCGCCTGTAACGCACACATTACCGGGCGCGATACGTTTGGCGCGGTGATGGCGGGCATCCATGCCGCGCGGGCCGAGGGCTTTGCGCCGATCAAGTTGAATATGGTGGCAATGAAGGGCGTCAACGATCATGAGATCGAACGTATGGCCGAATTTGCCATGGAACACGGATTTATCCTGCGCCTGATTGAGGCGATGCCGATGGGCTCGACCGGTCGCAACGCGCAGTATCTCGATCTGGGCCCGGTGCGCGAGCAACTGGTGCAGCGCTTTGATATGCGCCCGGAAACGCTGGAACTGGGCGGAGGCCCGGCGCGCTACTGGACCACCGGCGACGGCCGCGGCCGCATCGGATTTATTACGCCGATTTCGCAGCATTTCTGCGCCACCTGTAACCGGGTGCGGCTGGCGGTCGATGGCACGCTATATATGTGTCTGGGGCAGGAAGAGCGCTTTGAATTCCGCCCGCTGTTACGTGATGGCGCCAGCGATGCCGAACTCGAAGCCGCCATCCGCGTCGCCATCGAGTTAAAGCCCGAGCGGCATGAGTTCCGCGAAGAACCGGGCAAGATCATTCGTTTTATGTCGCAAACAGGCGGTTAGATGCGTGTATTCGGGCTGGTGGGCACCTCGGGCAGTGGCAAGACCACGCTACTGGAAAAACTGATCGCCGAAATTGCCGGCCGTGGCTTGCGCGTTAACGCCATCAAGCATTCGCATCACGATATCGAGCTGGAACCGCCGGACAAGGACAGCGCGCGCTTTCGCGCCGCCGGCGCGGGCGAGGTGATGGTGGTGTCGCCGTATCGCTATGCCATCGTGCATGAGCTACGCGACGAAGCCGAGCCCGATCTGGCCGCGCAACTGGCGCGGCTGGCACCCGCTGATCTAACGCTGCTGGAAGGTTTTCGCAGCAGCCCCTTCCCCAAGCTGGAAGTCTGGCGTGAGGCCAATGGCAAGCCGCCGCGTTTTTTTTGCAGTTTGACGACATCATCGTGCTGGCCACCGAAGACACCCCGCCGGTGCCGCCGTCTATTCCACAATTCGGGCTGGAGCAGATCAGCGCCATCGCTGATTTCATTCTGCAGCACGCCATCGACTATCCTCAGTAAAGCCGCGCCGCAGCGGTAATTGTGCAAGGACCACGCGCGGCCCGGGCTTTGTTATGCTTGCCGCGCTCTGGCCTTCCCCTTGTTTTGATTCTGGTGATTCATGTCCCCAACTCCTCCATCTGTGCTGGAACGCGTGTTCCAGTTGCGTGCCCACGGCACCACCGTGCGTACCGAATTGCTGGCCGGTCTGACTACTTTTCTGACCATGGTCTACATCATTTTTTTGTTAATCCGCAGATTCTCGCCAATGCCGGCATGGACCAGCAGGCGGTATTCGTGGCCACCTGCCTGATCGCGGCGGTGGGGAGTATCGCGATGGGTCTGGTGGCCAATCTGCCGATTGCGCTGGCACCCGCCATGGGCCTGAATGCCTTCTTTGCCTTTGTGGTGGTCGGGGGCATGCATCTGACGTGGCAGACCGGCATGGCGACCATCTTCTGGGGCGCGGTCGGCTTTTTTTATCCTGACCGTGCTACGGGTGCGGTACTGGCTGATTGCCAGCATTCCCCATGGTTTGCGTGTCGGCATCGGTGCGGGCATCGGCTTGATGATTGCGCTGATGGGCTTGCATAACGCGGGCATCGTGGTGGCCAACCCGGTCACCATGGTGACGGTGGGCAATCTGACCTCGCTGCCTTGCCTGCTGGGCGCCACCGGTTTCTTTCTGATCGCCATTCTGGCCGCGCGCGGCATCCATGCCTCGGTCTTGATTGCGATGGCGGTCACCACCGGTCTGGGCTGGGCTTTGGGCAATGTGCATTACGTTGGACTGGTGGCCAGTCCGCCCAGCCTGGCCCCCATCCTGGGTCAGCTTGATTTGCGCGGCGCCTTGCAATGGCCGCTGGCGAGTGTGATTTTTGCCTTCTTGCTGGTCAGCTTGTTTGATTCATCCGGCACCTTGATCGGCGTTACCGGCCGTGCCGGACTCAGCGATGCCAGCGGGCGTTTTCCGCGGATGAAGCAGGCTTTGCTGGTGGATAGCAGCGTGTCGGTGCTGGGTGCGTTTATGGGGACGTCGGCCATTTCCACCTATATCGAAAGCTCGGCTGGCGTGGCGGTCGGGGGCCGTACCGGATTGACGGCGCTGACCGTGGGTTTGCTGTTTGTTCTGGCGGTATTCTTTGCCCCGCTGGCGGCGATGGTGCCTGCCTATGCGGCAGCAGGCGCGCTGATCTACGTGGGCGTGCTGATGACGTCCGAACTGACCAAAGTGCGGTGGGATGATTTGACAGAGGCGGTGCCGGCCTTTGCCACGGCGGTGATGATGCCGTTCTGCTTCTCCATCACCGAAGGCATCGCCGCCGGATTTATCGCCTATGCGGTGATGAAGCTGGGCACGGGCCGCTATCGCGAATTGCCGTGGTGCGTGGTGGTGGTGGCGCTGTTGTTTGTGATCAAGTTCGGGTTGGATGCGCACTAAGCGCGGGCGTTAATCCTGCCCCCGCCGGTCCAGCGCTCAAGGCAGGGCGCTGGTCGGATCAATGGCTTTGCCTTGTAGCGCAATTCAAAATGCAGCGCGACGCGGTCAGCGCCGCTGTCGCCCATGCTGGCGATGCGCTGGCCCTGTTTAACGTCGTCGCCTTCCTTTACCGCCAGTGCATCGTTGTGCGCGTAGGCGGTCAGATAAACCTCGCTGTGCTTGATCACCAGCAATTTGCCGTAACCGCGGATGCCTTCCCCGGCGTACACCACTTTGCCCGACGCGGCGGCCAACACCGCGTCTCCGCGATTGCCCGTGATATCGATGCCGTTATTCCGGTCGCCCGATTTCAGCACCTGACCTTTGGCGGGCCAGATCAGGCTGATTTTGGGCGCGACTTCGGCCGGCGCCGTGGTCTCGCTGGCAGCTGGGCTAGCCGGACG
>BBFD01000342.1 GCA_001313065.1 Silvimonas sp. JCM 19000 | reverse complement strand
TACCACGCTGGCCATGCTCAGCACCTTTGGTGTCAGCGCGCACGGCGTGAGCAGCGCCAACGAAGCGCAACGCTGGCTGGCGGAACAGGGCCGGTGGAACTGGTGCTGTCGGATATCTCGCTGGGCCGGGGCGGCAACGGCATCGCGCTGGCCGCCGCCATTGCGCAACGCTGGCCCGCCATCAAAGTGGCGCTGATGTCCGGACTGCCGCTGGAATCGCACCGCAAACATCCGGCGTGGCAAGAAGGCAACCGTTTCTGGCCAAGCGTTTATGGCGGGGGATCTGGGGGGCGTTGTTGGGCGGAATGTCAGCGTGAGGGTGAACCGGTGCTGCGGGGGTGGCCGTCTGGTCGGGGGAATAGAAAAAACTCGGACTTGGCCTATAAGGGCGGGTGGTGGCGGCCACGCATACTTCGCCACTTTGCGGCACCCCAGCCCAGGCTGTCGCTGACCACCCCCGCCGCCCTGTTGCCTGCGTCACCCGTGTGATCCGGCGGCGGCTTGAACCGAGCGCCCCGCCCATGAAAACCGCGTTATTGCAGAAGTTGTTCCGATCCTTGCTGTTGCTGAGTTGCTTGTGCCTGGCAGCGGCTATGCCGCAGCCGCGCCTTGTGGCGGGAGCCTGCCCTACAACCTGGAATTCTATCAAGTGGAAGTGCCTGAATCGCTGAAGCCTGGCCAGGCCTTGCCCTATGCATCGCGCGACTATTCCATCAAGTTCGAGTGCGAACGTAACACCCCGGAGTATCAAACGGCCAAGTACAAGGACATTGTCGGCTGCTTTACCTCAAGCGGGACCAAAGAGGTTCAGCCCGGCATCTATTCCACCCGCACGCCCGGCATCGGCGTCCGCATTCGAAACAGTAGCGGCGCGCTGCTGACCGGTGCGGTAGGCAAAAAAACTGTATGACTAAGGTTGCCACGACCAACGGGCTAACAATCGCATTGGCCAAAGGCAACTGGGAGTTAGTGAGGCTGGACGGTGCATTGCCATTGCCAACCACCTTGACGCAGGCCGATCTGCAAATGACGTTCATGCTCGCCGATACCCGGAGTATTTATTACGGCACGGTCGCCGGTTCAAATTTTCTGTTTCCCCGAGCGGAAATCGTGAAGTACCACAACACCTGCAGCGTGAGTTTCCCTACGCAGGTCACAATGGCTGACGTCAAAGCCAGCGTGTTCGGCAATGTGGGCAGCATGGTGCTCGGGTCGGCGTTCAAGATCGGCACCAAATGCACGCAGAGTGCCAATGTGGGCCTGACGCTGGATGCGGCGCCGGCTTATCCGGTCATCAACAAAGACAGCGGCACCATTGCGATGATGACGGGCAATGGCGTGGTCGCCGGCGTGGCCTTGCGCATTACTGAACCGACACCGGGCGCAGCATTCCGCTGGGCAAGCGCCTGGACCAGGGCTCGATCAGCGCGGGGCAAATGGCGGAATATCCGTTTTGGGCGTTCTATGTGCGCATGGGGGCGGTCACGGCGGGTTCGTTGAGTAGCGGCATGGTCTTTACGTTTGACTACAAGTGACGGGTTTGCGAAAGCGGCGCCAGCTCGCATCTCTGTCACAGCATGCTTGCGTGCCACTTTGGCTGGTGGGTCTTGACGGGGACGCCGTGTCCCACCCTATGCGGCACGGGCACCCACTGCCGGATTGCCAACTGCCGGGCTGACGATCTACTGCCTCATAGTTTGATGCTTTAGGAATGTTCTCATGTAGGCCTCGGCGCGAGGCTGGGAAACTCTGGCTCTTTCCGCGCCACGGTGTTACTCCCCGCGTGCCGCCTTGCTAGTCAGGCGGCAAGCGGGCAGTCCAGCCACGTGCTGCACCAACCATCGCCCAGTGAGAACCCCATGAAATTCCTGTCCCGTAGGCAACTGATCCGCAATTGGCTGCTGGGTCTGGTCTTTGGCTTCGGCCTGCATAGTGTGGCCTTTGCAGCCTGTTCCACCCCGGATTTGCCCAAGGCCTTGCCGATCAATGCCATGCAAGTGCCGTCCAATCTTAAAACCGGTGATGTCATTCCGGGTTCGGTGCAGCCGTTTACTATTGCCGGCACTTGTACCTCCGACAACAACAACCGAGACATTGTGGCCTGCGTGTATACGCCACTGACTGAGCCGCTGCCCGGCGTCTACGCCACCACCGTCAAGGGCATCGGCATGCGGGTACGGGATAGCAACGGCACGCCGTTAGTGAACGCAGTCGGCGCTCAGTGCCAGCAAAAGATAGGCAGGGTCACCAACGGCGCATTTAATTTCAGCGGCACCTGGGAGTTGGTCCGACTGGATGGCGTGGTGCCCGCGAATGCATCGTTGTCGAGCGCTGACGGCAAATGGGCATTTGGGGTGTATCAGGCGGCAACCACGCTGAACGACCCGTATAACCAGGGCAGCGATCGCTCGATTATTTATCCGGCTGGCTCGATTTCGCTGGTCAATCTGACTTGCAGCGCCACCTGGCCTTCCGCAGTGACTTTGCCCGACGCCAAATCCAGTGACATGCCCAGCGTAGGTTCGACCACCGGCGCTGCACCGTTCAGCATCGGCACCAAATGCAATCTGAATACGTCGGTGGGGATTACGCTGGATGCCGCACCCGGCTACAGCGTGCTTGATGCGCGCCAGGGCGTGATGTCGATTACCACGGGTAGCGGCAAGGCCAAGGGCATCGCCTTGCAGATCAGCGATGGCAGCAACGATACCGTCGTGCCCTTGGGGGAACGCATCGATAAGGCACGCTCAATGCCAACAATCAGGTCGATTACAAATTCAAGGTCAGCTACCGCCGCACCGACACCATTGCCGGTGGCGCGGTGGAAGGCGCAATGATCTTTACCTTCGATTACCGCTAGACCCGACCCGCCTCGGCGGGTTTTTTTTGCGTGTTTCAATTGTTAACACAGTCCCTCCCCGACGAAATCCGCCATTAACAATCCACGCCTTCAATACGACTCACAGTGCGGGCCACACCCCCACATCCTTCCCCCATTGAGGAGTCGTCAAGATGCGCAAATCCACCACCACTACTTTGCTGGCGCTCGCCCTCGGCCTCGCTGGCATGAATGCTCAGGCCGCGCTGGTTCGTATTGCTTGCGGTGCGACCGGGCAAGAGCTTGAGTTGTGCAAGCAATCGGCAGAGGAATGGGCCAAAAAAAACCGGCAATGAAGTGCAGGTGGTGTCCACGCCCAATGATTCGAATGAACGGCTGGCGCTGTACCAGCAGATTCTGGGCAGCGGTTCCGACAAGGTGGATGTGCTGCAGATCGATGTGGTCTGGAGCGGTTTGCTGGCCACGCATCTGATCGATCTGAAGCCGTATTCCAAAGGCGTGGAGAAAGATCATTTCCCCAGCATCATCGCCAACAACACCGTGGTGGAAAGCTGGTAGGCATCCCGTGGTTTACCGATGCCGGCCTGTTGTACTACCGCAAGGATCTGCTGGAAAAGTACAACCTGAAGCCGCCGCAAACCTGGGATGACCTGGCCACCGACGCCAAAAAAAGTGCAGGACGGTGAGCGCGCGGCAGGCAACGACAAGATGTGGGGTTTTGTCTTCCAGGGTCGCGCCTATGAAGCCTGACCTGCGATGCGCTGGAATGGATTACCAGCTACAAGGGCGGGGCGATTGTCGAGCGTGACGGCAAGGTGTCGATCAACAATCCGGGCGCGATCAAGCCATCGATACCATCGCCAAATGGATGGGCAATATCGTGCCGAAAGCCGCGTTGAATTACGGCGAAGAAGAAGCGCGCGGCGTATTCCAGTCCGGCAATGCGGTGTTCATGCGCAACTGGCCGTATGCCTGGGCCTTGGCGCAGAAGGATGAGAGCCCGGTGAAAGGCAAGGTCGGCATCATGGCCCTGCCCAAGGGCGGCGCGGACGGGCGCAATGCGGCCACGTTAGGCGGCTGGCAGCTGGCGGTGTCGAAGTACAGCAAAAAAAACGCCAAGGCGGCGGCCGATCTGGCGATGTATCTCACCTCGCAGCCGGTGCAGAAAATGCGGGCGATTTCGGGCGCGTATAACCCGACCTTGCCGGCTTTGTACAAAGACCCGGATGTGCTGAAAGCCAATCCGTTTATGGGCGATTTGTACACCACGTTTACCAGCGCGGTGCCGCGTCCTTCCACCGTGACGGCCAGCAAGTACAACCAGGTCAGCAACCAGTTCTGGAACGCCACGCATGATGTGCTAAGCGGCAATGGCGATGCGGCGGCAGCGTACAAGCAGTTGGAGCAATCGCTGAAGCGTCTGGCCCCGTCCGGCACCTGGAAATAAACCATGAGTACCGCCAGAGAACCGGTTTCGGTGATCGGGCAGCAGCGGCGGCGCCAGGCCTGGTGGCTGGTGTTGCCCACGCTG
>BBFD01000341.1 GCA_001313065.1 Silvimonas sp. JCM 19000 | reverse complement strand
GCACCGCAGCGCCAGCAGCACGCGCGGGCGCGGCCGCTGAGCCAACGGCGCGACAGGCTCCACACCAGCGAGCCGATCAAACCAAAGGTGGTGCAGAAACCCAGGTTCATGGCGCGGCCGGCATCCAGATGTAAAAACCGCGCCTGCAACGCCGCGGCGTAATGCAGAAAGCCGTAATACATGTCAAAGCGGTAGCCGGGCAGCCATTGATCCGGCGGCGGCAGGGTCTGGCCCGGCAGGTAATTGGCGATAAAGAAGAGATCGGTCAGATGCTCGGATTGGGCATCCAGATCAGGAAACACAAAGCGCCATGACAGCGCCAGCAGAAAGGCCAGCACAAAGGCATAGTGCTGCTCCCACCACGCGGCAGCACGCGCCACCTTGCGCAGCGCAATCACGCTGAGCACGGTGCAGACCGGCCAGGCCCACGCGAGCGAACCCAGTCCGACAAAGTGTTCAACAAAAAAACAGCGCCAGGCAGAGCGCCAGCACCCCGACTGCGCGCGCAGATCAATGTCTGGTAGCCGCCGCTGCACAAGGTGCGCCAGCCCTGCCAGGTTGACCCAAAGCAGCGCGAGCGTAAGCCCAAGGGCAATCATGCCCATGATCCATCCTCCTGATTTGCCGGGATTGTAGAGTCGCGTGCCGGGTATCCCGATCTGCGCGCTCTGCTTTTGTATTACGTCCGGCTTTCTATCATGCCCATCTGCATGCTCCAACATGCAAGACGGCTTTTTTTTGTGCTGGCAAGCGTACACCAAGCCATGTCAGCTGCGCATGTGTTGCGTGCAATGGTGTGCAGGGCTGGATGGATGGCACTTGCCAGCGCGCCAGCGGCGCGGTCCAATCGCGCCCATGTCTTTATCCTGTCGACCGGGCTGCGGCGCCTGCTGCATCGCCCCTTCCATCACCAGCCCCATTCCCGGCATGCCGCATGGCAAGCCGCTGGTGTGGCCTGCATTAATTTGTTGCCGGATGCGCGCTGCGGCATCTTCGGCCAACCGGAGCGGCCCGCGTTTTGCGCCGGGCTGCAGCTTCTACCGAAATGTGTGGCGATAGCGCGCCTGCGGCCTTGCGCTGGCTAACTCAGCTGGAGCTGGCGACACTGCCGGCTGATGCGGCGCGCATCAACCCTGAGCTGCTTCAAGCGGGTCTCTGCCCCTCACTCTTCCTGATCGTCTTCAAAGCCCAGCGTCACCCGCACCGCACGGTTATTCACGCGTTCGATGCCAAAGCAACGCACTCGACCGATCTGGCTGGTGCGTTTGACATGGGGGCCGCCGCAAGGCAACACGCTAAGGCCGGCAATGTCGACGACGCGGATGGGGTCGCTGCCCATTTGCTCGGCGCTGCTGAGATAACGCGCGATGGTGGGTTTTTTCATGGCCTGTTTGTGTTCCAGCCAGCGCGGCCGCACGGCCAGGTCTTTAGCGATCAGCTCGTTCATTTTCTCGGTGAGCGAGGCCTTGTCGATCGGGCCTTGGGGTTGGGCAAAATCGACATAGCCCATGCCCGAGGCAATTGCGCTGCCTTGCACTTCCGTCGGCACCACCGCGCACAGCAGGTGCAGCGCCGTGTGCATGCGCATGTGCCGCAGGCGGCGGATCCAGTCCACTTGCAGGGTTACGCTTGCCCCCGGGGCCAGACCCAGCACGGCTTGTTCCGGCATATGCACGATCAGTCCGGGCTCATCACGATCCAGCCGCGTATCAACAATACGCACAGCGCCCCCGTCCGCGTTATGCAACCAGCCCACGTCGCCGGGTAGATCGGCATGGCGCGGGCAGAAGATAGTGCGATCCAGCACGATGCCGCCATCGGCCCGACAACCCAACACGTGGGCATGCGCCTCCATCAGCGTGGGTTCTTCTTCAAACAGCCGTAGCGTGCGGTTCTGGGTCATGGAATGTCTCGCGGGAAAACGATCGGCGGGGGAGGGGCGGAAAACGCAGTCTGTCCGCGTTGCTCTCCGCGTTTGTTGACGGTCATCAACATCAACCCAGAACGCCGCGGCCAGTTCGTCGCCCCGCCGCAGCTTTGCTTACGCCGCAAAGAACGAGGCCGGACTGCCGGACGCCAGCCCTTTGAAACAGCCTTAACGCATCCGGACCCAGCTACACAAATCCAGCCTTTGCTGCGGCTGCGCCAGGGCTTGTTGCAACGGAGGGCTATGCAACGTGGGGCGGGGCGCTAGACTGCCTCTTTGTTGGAAGGAACGGATTCGCCATGCCAGACCACGCTACGCAGCTGCGACAGCTCATCCGGCAGTCGAGTGCTTTTATGGCCATGCTACATGCCGCACGCCAGGTTGCCGCGCCAGATTGGTATATCGGCGCGGGAGCCCTGCGCGCCTGGTTTGGGATCATCTGCATGGGATAAGCACCCGGTTGCCGCCAGGCGATATTGACTTGATCTATTTCGATGCGAGCGACTTGTCGGCCGTGACGGAAGCACGCTATGCCGAGCAACTGCGCCACACGGTGCCTCGTTTGCCATGGGAAGTGACCAACCAGGCGCGCGTCCATCTTTGGTACCAGCAGCACTTTGGCTTTGCAGTGCCTGCCTTGACCTCAATCAGCGAGGCTGTGGCCACATGGCCGGAATACGCGACCTGTGTCGCCGTGCAATTACAGGCCGATGCAACGCTAGATATCGTCGCGCCGCATGGACTGGATGATTTGTTTGGCATGGTCGTGCGCCACAATCCAACGCGCGCAAGTGCGGCGGAATATCAACGCCGTGTTGCCAGCAAACGTTATCAAGAACGCTGGCCGCGCGTGACCATCCTTGCCAGCCAGGGTTAAGTTCGTATGGCCAAAAAAACGCCCGGAGACGGGCGTTTTTTTTAACAATGTGCCAAAGCTTTACTGCGGATCAGGTTCAGTCACAAACCCCAGCTTCTGCACCCCGGCCGACTGGATGGCCGCCATGGCTTTCGCCACAAATTCATAGGGCACTTTGCGATCACCGCGCAGGCGGATATTGGGTTGCGGGTCTTTGCGCGCGATCGCGGCCAGTCTGGTCTTGAACTCGGCGTCGCTTAATCTGGCTTCATCCCAATAGATCGAGCCATCCGTCACTACCGAGATATTCACCGTCTCCGGCTTGACGATTTCCGGCTGATTGGCCGCGCGCGGCAAGTCGACTTTGACCGCGTGCGTGAGCACCGGCACGGTCAGCATAAAGATGATCAGCAGCACCAACATCACGTCGACCAGCGGCGTCATATTGATTTCGCTCATCACCTCGCTGTTGTCACCAATAGATTTGCTGAATGCCATAACGGTTTACTCCGCGCGTTTGGTTTGGCCGTTGACCACCGCCAGTTGCGGCCGACTGCCTTGCTGTTCGCGCGCGACCGGGGCGCCGGTCACAAAGTAGGCGTGCAGGTCTTGCGCAAAGCGGTTGAGCTTGCCCACCACCGCGCGGTTGCCACGCACCAGCGCGTTATAGGCCAGCACGGCCGGGATGGCGACGGCCAGACCAAATGCCGTCATCACCAGCGATTCGCCCACCGGGCCCGCAATCTTGTCGATGCTGGCGGCACCGGCGGCGGAGATGCCGATCAGTGCGTGATAAATGCCCACACCGTGCCGAACAGGCCTACAAACGGCGCAGTGCTACCCACCGAAGCCAGGATGGACAGACCGCGTTGCATGCGCTCGGTGCCTTCCTCGATCGCGCCATTCAGGCAGCTGATCAACCAGTCCGACAGTGCCAGCTGGCCGTGCAGATCGGCCTGGTTTTCTTTGTGGTGCGCCACGGCGGCCTGGCTTTCCAGTGCCAGCAGGCGGAAGGGATTGTCCTCAGCCTTGCCGGTCAGCAGCGCCAGGCCTTCGTCAAAGCGGTGAGCGTGCCAGAAACCGTGCGCGGCAGCCGCGCGGCGACGGTTGGCGATGACGCGCAAAGTGTGCGTCACGATCACGTACCAACTGGCCACCGACATGATCAGCAGGATGGCGGCGATGGTATGGGTGATGAAATCGCCCTGATCCCACAGGTGGGACAGACTGAATTGCTGCGCTTGCATGATGAAAATCTCCTTGTTTGGCGGTTCGTGTACGCGGGCGCGGTTACGCGGCGTCCAGCGAGAATTTGACGGGCATCACGTACCAGAGCGCGATCGGCTGGCCGTTCTGTCTGGCGGGGGTGAACTTCCATTTGCGCACGGCTTCGAGTGCGGAATTATCCAGGCGCGAATAGCCGCTGCTTTGCTTCACACGCAGATCGCCCACCAGGCCATCAGCGCGCACGTAGATTTCGAGCATTACCGTGCCTTCTTCGGCCAGCTTGCGCGAGATGGCGGGATACGGCGGTTTGACGTTGCCATTGGCATTGGCGTCGACGCGCGGTTGCGAAATCGGCGCCGGTTCTGCC
>BBFD01000340.1 GCA_001313065.1 Silvimonas sp. JCM 19000 | reverse complement strand
GCCGTTTACGCTGAGGTAGTGACGGTTGGTCTGGATCGTGGTGCCGGAGACGGTGTCGATCTCGCGTTCGAAACCCAGGCCACCGGCGTTATCCGGATTCACGAAACGCGTCGTGCGCATGCCCAGGGTCGAGATGCGGGCTTCAAGGATGCAACGCCACGCAGACCCGCGTGCCGTTTTTTTATCGCGAGTGCTATGTTGCCGGCACAAACCTCACCACCCGCCATGCCCACCATCATCACGCACGCCGCGTGCGCCGCCACGCTGCCCGACGCCGACACCGCCGGACTGCTGTTCGGCATCCCCTTTGGCACGCCATATAGCACCGTGCTTTACCCATTCGATCTGTTTTGCCGTGCTCATCGCTACTGGCGCTGGGCGCCGCCCGCAAACTGAACACAACGCGCCTGCGCGCCAGCTTATTTGTGTTTATCGCCACGGTGTCGAATCCCTTGCTGGATATGTGCACCGACGGCGGCAGCGGCGTGGCGCTGTTCTGTTTATGTAGCCACCAATGTAATCAATCACTGCGCCCTGGGGCGAAACATAGCATTTGAGATGATGCGCCCATGAAAATCGTTGCTCAGACCATTCTCCTTCTTCAGCTCTTCCAAAGCTTTACCCCATTCTCTTCGGCTGAGATCCTGGTCAAAGTGTTCGTTCAGCCGGTTCGCCGTTCTCTTATCAATCTTGTTGCCGCCGGTCTGCAGCACCTTGGCCTTTTCGTCTTTCTTGTCAGGACCAGGATTGTTCGGATCATCAGGCGTTCCCTTCGCATCTGCCGGCTTTTCTTTGTTTGTACCCACCGGTTCCGCCAGTGGCGCTTCCGGGTTGTTCTGCTTGGAAAAAAACTGCGGTCGCACGCATATCTTTGTAGCTCAGGTTGCCGCCTCGCCCCCGTGATTCGTATTCAACTGCACGGTTAACTAAACCACGCGCAATGACCAGTTATACAATTCCAACCGTCTTGCACCTTTCGTGGTTTTCTTTGCTGTGCCATATGCAAACGCAACCATAATGCCTACTGGATTCGTGTGTGCAATCTTCCCCGCCCGCAGCTTTTAATTCCGAAGAAAAAAAGTTCCACCGAACTTGCCCAATACCCTTGCTGTCTTTGCCGCATCTAACCGGCGTTATTGCATTCAAGCATTACCGTAACATCCAATGGCTGCTCT
The DNA here is from genome assembly GCA_001313065.1 of Silvimonas sp. JCM 19000. The sequence goes on along the minus strand of BBFD01000340.1, from coordinate 3,211 downwards.
TCAACAAACACATCAGGCAAAGTAGCATTCACAGCGAGTCTTTGGATGGACTCAGGTAATACTTCTAATGTAATCGGATTAAGTGGCACCGCTACAGGCTCGTATGAATGGGTAGATTCATACGCAGTACGATGTATATCACCCCAGTCGTAAACGAAGAATCCGCGCCGAGCAATTTCGATGAAATCATCGGGTCGCTTCATCTGGACAAGCAGGCGAATCTCTGAGACGTGTGGCAGCTCACACACTGCCGCTTCAACATCTTCGATTGGAAACGACGCATCGCTCAATGCGGACGTGGGGATAGGCCAGCGCCTGCCGTAACAAACGCAGCAAGATGTCCGTTCCGATCAGCGGCGAGCCAAACACAATCAAGCCCGTCAGGATACTCACGTGTAGTCATTTTCATCTATTGATCTGATTTGAATAGGGTCCCTGGCGGGAAAGAATCGTGACCGCCGGAAGCTCCAGGCCGCAAAAAAAACCGGCGCGGATCGCTCCGGCACCGGCTTTTCAATTTACCCTATGCGGCGCAATGCGCTTCGATTCAATTACGCTTTACAGCCTTATTTGCTCTGCTCGTATCAAATTCCAGACATCCGGATCTTGAGACTCCAAAACATCTTCAAACCAGCTCCATCCATGATCGGATACAAGGCCGGCTTCTTCCGTGGTAATGGGGACTAACAAAGCAAAAAATGACTGGCAGCTCAGCGCCAGAGAATTCGGCGAATCCAGTATCGAATGGAGTTGGATTCGTTACATAAACAGCATTTACCGTAGCGTTACTTATCAGAGGGCGCCATGGTCCGATCACTTCACCGCGTAAAACCGCCCGCCCACGAATCTTGATGTGCTCGGCAAGAGAGAGTAAAAAACGCCGCAACATCACCACCGGCAAAGGAATCATTCGCAGAAACAACCAACTCCTGTCGAATCTTCCGCCCTTTTGGCAAATCAAGCTCGTTTTCACTAAGCCCGAGCGTCACATAAGTAGTAATACCGGGGATAGGCTGCTCTTTAAAGCACACAACCTGGATTCCATGCGAGCTAGCACCGTCAGACCACCCTGACGAAATTGGGCCGAGGTGACCTTCAATATGCTCAGCGACAGAACCAAAAGCACTAGCTACCATTTTCCGTCCTATTGCAATTTACCCAGCGCAAACGCGTGTCGCGGTTAAATTCGTCAAACACACCCTTGCGATGCTTTTCGTTCAAGTCACGGTCACGCCAAGGGCCATCTTCGGCAAGGCTAGTCGCCCTCATCTCCATAGGCGGCTAATTCAAAACCATATTCACGCCGTGAATCCCTGGATTCTTATCTATTGAAGTCATCCGCTTTGAGAAGCGATGTACCGACATCGACAACCAGCATCGCTGGTCTGATGACAGCCTTTCTTCGATCCGACGAAGATCCCGCTCTTCTCCGAGTTCATATAAATCCAGTTCGGGGCCGCAGGCCAAAGCGGCATGCTCGAAGGTTTCCATGGCCCATCCCGCAAGCTGGGCAAGAACCCAGGATGCCGACCATGCTTCCTGAGCTTCAGCACTGACAAGCCGCGGGTGCAAGGAGAGTGTGATGACACTTTCGTTTTGACGGCTGTCGAGGGACACGCTCTGGCGCCCGGCCGCATCATTTCCGCCGACCACGAAATAGGTGAAAAGTAATGCCCCAGACTCAAGCGGAGCCTCAACCAGCTGCGCGGATGAGTCCCATGGCAAAACGGTAGCCGCACCAGTCCGACCATCAATCCGCATTACCTCCACAGGCGCCGCAATCGGCCCCTTAAAGCGTGACAGAACTTGTTCAATGCTCGACCGATGCTCAAGCGCCGACAGCATCCGGTCGCCCACGCAAATGAAGTTCAAACGTTCGCCCATCTGGTGCCTCACTTGATCGGACATAGACGCCGCCTCAACGTCTTCGATTAAAAAAAACGACGAATCGCTTAAAGAGCACCACCCTGCACAGCAGCCACCGAAACGCCGTTGATGGTGACTGCGGCACTGCCGCTGTGGTTGCCCGTGCTCAGGTGGGTGGCAAATGTCGCTGCCGTCGTCGCGGCCGAACGATAGGCCTGTTGCTGGCTGGGCCGGTTGCGGGCCGGTTGCCATAGGCGCGCCGGAAACGCGCAAATTAACTTACCGGGTTCGCCACCTTTTCATCAAACCAGGCATCGCTTAGCGGCGAATAAAATCGATAGCCAAAAGATGGATATTTTTTCTATTCAATTCACGCCCCATCTTCGCGACTCCATTTACCTGTTTCCTGGCCACCTTTGCAGAAGTCCGGCCAGAGCCCCATGCTGGAATTGATTCACCAGCATGCGGGCCGGGCTTCAAAGTATTCTTCTTACCGTCATTCGCGCTTTCACTGTTTGTACCATCTGTTCACGCCGTTCGCGAACAATCTACGCTCTGGCATGGAGTACAAACAATCCACAATTCTGAGCCATTACTTCGATTTCCGCACGGTACCGTTGATCCGCCAATATGAGCAAATCGGTTCTATCGTAGCCACCAACAACCCTGACTTGATTAGCGACAAAGTAGGCATCCATGAGCCGCTTTTCACGGAGCTTTCTAAAAAAAACCGTCTGAAGTCGGCAATCATCATTCCGCATAAATTCTGGTTGAGCATCGGAATTTAGAACGACGCCATCTACAGCAAGCGAGGAATAGAAATCCAGGAAGCGTTTTTTCGCCAATGATGTAGTCGTCCTCAGCGTCCTGGCCAAGCGCGACCTTAAAATTCATAAATCGACAGCTGCCAGCTTCTTCTTCGCTCAACCAGTGATCGAATACAGAAATGCTCATCAGTGCGATATTCGGCACTATCAGTTCGCCCTCACCAGAATAGATTTCCGGAAAATGCATTAAAAGCGGACTCTTAGTCGTCTTAATAACCAATTTTTTTCCTCGCGAATTTATCTATTTCGTTACGAATGAGGCATTCGAATCGAGCATACCAACACGATTGCCGGCGTTATCGAATAGCTTCCAGATGCGCCTACCGCGCGCCTGCTCACGAACAGCCCCTGATCGGCACCTCGATTAGCGTGTAGCGCGCGCCCCGCCCACCAGTTCCAGCGGATCGCTGCGGCGGCAGACCCGTTCGGTGGCCCAGCATACTTCCACCCCCACGGTGCACCGGCGCCTGCCGCCGCCAGCAAGCGGGTCTGGCCGCAGTAGCTGCGGGTTTGCGTCG
>BBFD01000339.1 GCA_001313065.1 Silvimonas sp. JCM 19000 | reverse complement strand
GCCTGAATGGTGGTCGCGGCGGCAGCGGCGCCACCACGCTCGCCATCAACCTGGCCGCCGCGCTGGCCGAACGCGAACGCGAAGTGCTGTTGCTGGATGAGTTCGACGGCATGAGCAACAGCATGCATCGCTTGCGCGTGGCCGGCGGCTATGATTTTGAATCTGTCTTGCGGCGGGAAGTCTCCCTGGCCGATGCGGTGGTGCTCAGCGCCGCGGGCTTTGGCATTCTGCCATCAGTGCACGGCCGCAGATGTTGGCTAATCTGAACGAGCGCGAGCTGGCCTGGTTGGCCACCGAGTTTGACATGCTCACCGCCGAGACCGATTTTCTGTTGCTCGATACCCGCCCCACCACCTTGTCCGGCGTGCCGAGTTTGTCGCTGGCAGCGGATGATGTGCTGGTGATCGTGTCGCAGAACGCTGAATCGATTACCGATGCGTATGCCACGCTCAAAATCCTCTATACCGAATACGCACGGCGCGAATTCCGCATTCTGGTTAATCGCGTCGAACGGCTGTCCGATGCCGAGATGATTTTTTGAGCGCATCAGCAGCGTGGCGCGCCAGTATCTGGGTGATGGCATCCGCTTGCGCCTGGTCGGTTATGTGCCCGAAGACGATTTGCTCAAACGCGCTACCCGGCTGGGCCGTAGCGTGATCGAAGCGTTTCCGGATGCCGAATCCAGCCACGCCTTCCGCCAGTTGGCCGATGCCATGCTGCGCTGGAAACGCTCTGGCCATCACACCGAAACGCCCGGCCATTTTGTATATCGGCTGGTGGAAAGCAGCCGCATTCTGACAGACCGACTACAACGCTAGTCCAACCTACCGGCCCACAATGCCCGCAGCCTCCGTCGCTTTGCCGCCCATTGCCAGCCTGGACCTGCGCCGCGACGCCAGCGGCACCGTGCTGTATTTATGTGGCCGCCTCGATGCGCCAGGCAGCGCGCAAATCTGGCCGCAGGTGCGGCAACTGGTACAAGGCGAATTACGTGTTGATGCCAGTGCGGTCACTTATTGCGATGGCGCCGGCTGGCGCTCTTGTACGACATCATCCAGCGCGGCGGCAACGTCGAGCATCTGCCCGATCGCTACGCCACCTTGCTGGCGCAACTGGACCCGACTACCCCGCTTAAAACTGCAGCCACGCCGGCCAGCCCACCGTTTCTGATCGGTCTCGGCCAGCGCGCGGCGGCGGCATGGCAGCAGATTTATCAGGCCATTGCGTTTATCGGCGAACTCAGCGCCGCCATCGTGCTGGTGCTGCGTAATCCGCGCCAGTTGCGCCTGGGCGAAACGCTATTGCATTGCGCCAAAGCCGGTGCTGATGCGCTGCCGATTGTGGGCCTGGTGTCGTTTTTTTTATTGGGCGTAATCCTGGCGTTTCAGTCCGCCATTCCCATGCGGCAATTCGGGGCCGAGTTATTTGTGGCCGATCTGGTCGGCCTGGCGCTGGTGCGCGAGCTGGCGCCCTTGATTACTGCAGTGTTGCTGGCAGGCCGTACCGGCGCGGCATTCGCGGCCGAGATCGGCACCATGAAGGTCAATGAAGAAATCAACGCGCTGGTCACTTTAGGGCTGGAACCGGTGCGCTTTCTGGTCTTGCCGCGCGTGCTGGCGGTAACCTGATGGCGCCCTTGCTCACCGTGCTGGCCGAAGTCATCGGCATTTTTTGGCGCGGCGCTGGTGCTGCTCACCTTCAATATCCCGCTGCTGACCTCGGCCGGCCAGGTGATGGACACGGTGGGCTTCTCCGATTACATCGGCGGTTTGTTCAAGGCCACTTTCTTTGGTTTTGGTGTGGCCGCCATCGGTTGCTTGCGTGGTTTGACTACCGGCGCCGGTGCCAGCGCCGTGGGCAGCAGCACCACGCGTGCGGTAGTCAGCGCCATCGTCATGCTGGTGGTTACCGATGGCTTGTTCGCCGTCGCATTTTTTTCTATCTGGCTGGTAACGATGAGCCAGTCTGACGCCCCGGCCACCGCCCTGCCCGACCCTGCCCAGGCGCTGCCCTCTGTGCCACGCACGGCAATCCGCGTCGATCAGGTCACCTGCGCCTATGGCCGCAATGTGGTGCTGCGCGACGTGTCTTTCAGCGTGCAAAGCGGCGAAATCCTCGTCATCCTCGGTGGCTCGGGTTGCGGCAAATCCACTTTGCTTAAACACGTGATTGGTCTGGAAACGCCACGCAGCGGCAAGGTGTATATCGATGGGCAGAATCTTACCGACGCCGAAGGCACAGCCCGCCGCGACATCCTTGCCGGTTTTGGCGTGGCGTATCAATCGGGTGCGCTGTTTGGTTCGATGACCGTGTTGCAGAACGTGATGTTGCCGTTGCAGGAATACACGCCGCTGGACGCAGCGGCCCGCGAGCTGGTGGCGCGGCTTAAATTGCGTCAGGTCGATCTGGAGCAATACGCTGATTACCTGCCGTCCGAATTATCCGGTGGCATGCAAAAGCGGGCAGCAATCGCCCGCGCGCTGGCGCTCGACCCGGGCATTCTGTTTCTGGACGAACCCTCGGCCGGGCTCGATCCCATTACCTCGGGTGAACTGGATGCGCTGATCATCCGGCTGTCCCGCTTGCTGGGGCTGACCTTTGTAGTGGTCACGCATGAACTCGCCAGCATTTATGCGATTGCGGATCGCGCGATCATGCTCGATAAATCGGTCAAGGGCATCCTGGCTGAGGGCAAACCCGCCGACATGCGTGATCATTCGTCAGATCCGCGCGTAAAGCGCTTTTTTTAATCGTGGAGCCGTATGACTCACCCGCGAGTTTATTTTCGGCTGGGGCTGTTTGTGCTGGTGGCCGTGCTAACCGCCAGCGTGCTGCTGGTGGCCTTTGGTGCCGGCCGCTGGTTTCGGCCCAGCGTCACGCTGGAAAGCTATTTTGACGAATCGGTGCAAGGCTCGATCTGGGCAGCAAGGTGCGCTATCGCGGCGTTACGGTGGGCCAGGTCAGCAAGATTTCGTTTACCTACAACAAATACGAGCAGGATTTGCCCCCCATCCAGCGCCAGCAATATGTGTTGGTGGAGATGAAACTACGGCCTGAGCTGTTTGGTGGTAAAGCCATGCAATTTCCCAGCCAGGACAATCTGACCCATGAGATTGTGCGCGGCCTGCGCGTACGCCTGACGCCGCAAGGGCTGACCGGCACCAGCTATATGGAAATCGATTATTTTGATCCGGCCCGCAACCCGCCATTGCCGCTCAACTGGACGCCGCAAGCACTGTATATCCCGTCCGCCCATGGTTCGATCAGCCAGTTGATGGACGCCACCCAGGACGTGGTAACGCGGCTGCAGAAACTGGATCTGGAAACCACGGTACAGCGGCTGAATCATTTGCTGGGCACGCTGGATGATCAGGTTGGCAGCCTGAATGTCGGTCAGATCGGCAAATCGCTGCAGAGCGTGACGGACAAGCTGGATCGCATCCCGACTGAGCGCATTGCCAGCGATAGCCAGACGTTGATCAATGAATTGCGCAATACCAATCAGCAACTCAGCGCCATGCTGAGCGACCCGCGCGTCGCCAGCGCGCCGGCCAATCTGGCCATCAGCGCCGAGCGTCTGCGCCAGTTGCTGGACAAGCCCGAACTCGCCAGTTCGCTGGAGCATCTGGACGCCACCTTGCGCCGGCTGGATCGGCTCAGCGCCGGCAAGGAAGGCGAACTGGCCGATACGCTAAGTAATCTGCACGCCGCCAGCGACGATTTGCGCGATTTGCTGGCGCGCGCCAAAGCCCAGCCTTCCAGCTTGCTGTTCAGCAGCCCGCCCACTCCTTATCCCTTGCCGCGATGATGCCCATGCCCACCTCGCCTACTCTCTCATCGACGCTGCGGGTCAGCGTACTGGCGGCAACATTGGCGCTGGCGGCATGCGCATCCAGCCCGCCAGCTACCGAAACCTATCATCTACAGGCACAGCGCAAAGGCGCGCCGTATCCGGTGCGGTTTAACGACACGGTGCTGGTCAGCATGCCGCGCGCCTTGCCGCTGTATGCGGGCAATGCCTTTGTCTACCAGGAAGGACCGCAGCGCTTTGCGCAGGACCCGTTCCGCTTGTATAGCGCGAGTTTGCCGCAGGCACTGCAGGAACAGATCGTGATCTGGCTGGGCCGGAGCGGGCTGTTTGCGCACGCCGTGCCGGTGACGGCGCTGCAAGCGCGCTATGTGCTGGAAGTGGAAATTCGCGAAGTGCTGGTGGATGTGCGGGCAGATGTGCCGCACACGGCGCAGGTGCAGTGGCATGGGCGGCTGCGGGATAACCAGACCGGGGCTTATTTGCTGGATCAGACTTTTATTGGCCAGAGTGCGGCGGCCAGCCCGCTGGATGGGGCGAGTGTGATTGCGGCGGAGTCGGAGGCGTTGGCGCAGTCG
>BBFD01000338.1 GCA_001313065.1 Silvimonas sp. JCM 19000 | reverse complement strand
CGCCGCCGAAGCCACGCCGCGTGCGGTGTTGTGGAAGATTGAAAAAAAACCGGCGTGCCCGCGTCTTATCTGTTTGGCACCATCCACGTGGGCGATCCCCGCGTAACCGCCTTGAGCGAGCCGGTCAGTACCGCCTTTGCCAATGCCGAGCATGTCTATACCGAAGTGCGCATGGATTTCAGCATGATGATGGAGCTGGCCAAGAGCGTAATCCGGCCTGAGGGCGATTTGCTGTCCGACCATATCGACGCCGCGCATTACCAGAAACTGCTGCCGCAAATGGAAGCGCGCGAATATCCCGAAGTGGCCACCCGCCGTCTGTATACCTGGGCTGCCGCCATGATCATGATGTATCCGCCGCGTGAACGCGGACAGCTGCCGCTGGATTTGCTGTTGGCCAAAATGTCGGTGGAAGGTGGCAAGGATTATCAGGGACTGGAAACCATCGGCGAGCAACTCGGCTTGTTCTCCGGCATGCCCGAAGACAAACAGAAAGCCATGCTGAACACCTTGATTGACCATCCGGATGACACCGTGCGCCAGCAAACCGAGGCCGTCGATGCCTATCTGGCGCGAGACTTTGCCCGCCTGAGCAAGGTGTCGGAGCAACCGGATGCGGGCTTGTCGGCGACCGATGCGGCGTGGTTCAGTCGCTGGCTGCAAGGCCCCTTGCTGACAGATCGCAACCATCGTTTTGTGGCACGCATGCAGGACGGCCTGACCACCGGCAACGCCTTTATCGCCATCGGCGCGGCACATTTGCCCGGCAAGGAAGGCGTGATCAGTCTGCTGCGCCAGGCCGGTTACACGCTAACCCCGGTATTCGATACGCCCGCCACGCAAAAAAATAATCCTCGCCCCACACCAGCGACACCCCATCCGGAATACCGCACTCAGGTTTCCGGATTTTTTTTGCGTGCCCGCGGCCGCGCCGGCCCACGCTCGATGATGCGCAAACCACGCGCCCGCTCGGGCATATCGGCCTGCGCCAGATCCCATTCCATCTGCAAGCGCAGCCAGAAAGTGCGTGAGGTGCCAAGCGAATCGCTTAGCCGCAAGGCCATCAGCGGCGTGATGTCGGCGCGACCTTCAAACACGCGTAACAGCATATTGGCGTTGATGCTGAGCCGGCGCGCGGCATAGCTCAGCTCTACATTAGCCAGCCATTGCCGCAGTATCTGCCCCGGGTGCACCGGCACATAAGCGGTATTGAATGCGTACGACAGCAGGTGACGCGGGATGGCGTCGGTTTTGCTGGCCATAAAAAAAATCCGGAACGGGTCAAGGTTCCGGATTTTTATTGATTTGGCATATATCTGCCTGGGGCAGATCAAGGTTTGTTCAGACTCTGCTCAAGGCTGCGCGCCATCGGGGCCGCCCGACGCAACATCGGCTCCAGCGCCTCTTTGGGAATCGCCCCAGAGACAATACGGCCATTGGTAAACACCAGTGCTGGCGTGCCGGTAATGGCCAGTTTCTCGCCCAGCGCCAGGTTTTTGGCAATCGGGGTGTCGCAGCTACCGGCGTTTTCCGGCAAAGCGCCCTTGTCGATCCAGGCACGCCACGCCGCATCACGATCCGGCGCGCACCAGATCAGCTTCGATTTACGCTCGGCATCCGGGTGGATATTGAGCGGAAACAAGAAGGTATAGATGGTGACGTCGGTCACGCCCGCCAGGGATTCGGTTTCCAGCTTGTGGCAAAACGGGCAATCCGGATCCGAGAACACCGCCAGCTTGCGGCTACCGTTGCCACGCACTTCCTTGAAGGCCTGCTCAAACGGCAACTTGTTGAAATCAGTCCGGTTAAGTTCCGCCATGCGCGCCTGGGTAATACTGGCGCGGTTCTTGATGTCCACCATCTCGCCGAGCAGCACATAGTCGACTTTGGCATCGACATAAATGATGGAATGGCCGTTCAGCACTACTTCGTACAAGCCCTTGACCGGCGACGGGGTCACGCTGGTGATTTCCTTGCCTTGCAGCTGCTGTGACAACTTGTCGCGTACTTGCTTGGCGGTCGGTGTTTCGGCCGCTGACGCGGTGCAGGCGGTCACGCCGATCAGGCTGGCCAGCACGGTCAAACGTGCCCATTTTGCAAACAACATGATGAGTCCTTAAGAGTTCATGGCGTGGCGCACCAATTGCTGCTTGAGCCACGTCCACTGATCAGTCAGCCCCAGCCCGAGGTTACGCAAGGGCTTGAGCAGCGAATTCTGGTTATTGAACAAGTTCTGCAGTGCGTGCGTTACGCCCTGCATTAAATAAATACTTTCGCGTCGCGCCCGCCCATAGCGCCGCAGCACCATCAGATCACCGCAGCGCGCAGAAGGTTCGGCGCGCAGCACGCGCGCCAGCTGTTCCACATCACCAAAGCCAAGGTTTACGCCCTGCCCGGCCAACGGATGCACGCCATGCGCCGCATCGCCCACCAGTGCCAGATTGGGCCGCACCAGTTCCGGCACATGCACCAGCCGCAGCGGAAATGCCGCCGCCGGTGTCAGCAATTGCAGGGCGCCGAGCGCATGCTCGCCAGCCGCTGCAACGCGCTCACACAAGGCGGCGGCGTCCAGCGCCAACAATTCAGCGCGCGTGGCGTCATTGCAGGACCAGACGATGGAAATACGATTACCCGGCAAAGGCAGATACGCCAGGATGCCGTCATCAAAAAAACCATTGCCGCGCCGTACCCAGATGCGGCCGGGCGCAGGCAAAGTTGGCCACCACGCCCCACTGCTCATACGGCCGCATCTGCGCATCGATGCCCACTTGCTGGCGCACCCACGATTGCACGCCATCCGCGCCCACCACAAGCCTGCTGGACAAACGACGCCCATCGCTCAAAGTGATATTGGCACCGTCGTCCGCCAGGCTCAGCGCAGTGGATTGCACCCCGGCCAGCAGTTGCACATTGGCGGCCGCGCTGGCGGTTTGCCACAAGGCGCGTTGCAGTTCCCGCGCTTCAATAATGCGAGCCAGCTCGTCCGTACCGGCATCTGCGGCATCAAAATCGAGCCGGGCGCGGCGGTCGTCGCCGGTAATCAACATCTTGCCAACGCGCTGAGTGCGCACCGCATCCACCTGCTGCCACGCGCCAATGCCAGTCAGAAAGCGGCGGCTGGCCGGGCTGATGGCATAAATGCGGCTATCCCAGCTCGCGGCGTCCCAATCAAAGGGTGGCGCACGACCTTCCAGCACCATGACGGACAAGGCGGTATCGCGTAAAGCGCATGCCAGCGCCGCACCGACCAGGCCGCCGCCGACTATCAACACATCACAGTCATGATTTTTTTTCATGCCCGGCAGTGTAGCAGATGGCCTTAGCGGCGCGCTGCAGGGCCAAACGACAATTCAGACCTTTCCGGGGGCGCTTGATCTGGCGCAAATCCGCGCTGAGGCACGCTTGGCTCAGCCCCCGAACGGCGCGCAGGCTCTGCCGCCATGACCGCTCTCTACCCCTATGCCCTGCTCGCCCTGATTGGTGGAATCTGCGCCGTGGCGGTGCTGCCGGCGCTGCTGCCACTGTGGTTGGCCTTGCTGCTGTTACTGGCCGCCCTCGGCATCGGCGCCATTGCGTTCTGGCGTCGGCGGCCGGTGCCCGTTGTGGCATGCCTGCTGGGCTTCTGCTTGCTGGGCTTTGCCTATGCCCAGCTGCGTGCGCATCTGCGCCTGAGCGAACGGCTCAGCAGCGCGGACGAAGGCCGTGCACGTGTCGTTGAGGGTTATATCAGCGGCCTGCCGCGCAGCGAGCACTATGGCCACAGCTTTGTGCTGGTCACGCAAACAACCGACTTGCCCCGCCGCATTGCGGTGCAATGGTATGGCCGCCATCCGGAACCGGTCACCGGCAGTCGCTGGCGCTTTACGCTCAAACTCAAGCGCCCGCACGGCCAGCAAAATCCGGGAGGTTTCGATCAGGAAGCGTGGATGCTGCAGCAACATCTGGCGCCAGCGCCAGCGTCATAACCGGCACGCGGCTGCCCGGCCTGGCGTGGCAAAGCGGCATTGATCAAGTGCGCGCGTCGATTGCCGCACGTGTCCAGACGGTTCTGGCTGGGGCACCTTATGCCGGTGTAATCGTCGCCGAAGCCATCGGCGAGCGACAGCATATCGATGCCGCGTTGTGGGATCGCTTTGCCGCCAGTGGCACGTCCCATTTGCTGGTGATCTCTGGCCTGCATATCTCGATGGTGGCCGGGTTGGTCGGCACCTTGCTCGGGCGGCTGCTACCTGCCATCGCGCGTGGCGCAACGGTTGCGCTTGCCCGTGTGGCGGCTGGCCGGTGGCTGGAGCGCTGCATTGTTATATAGCGTGCTGGCGGCCTGAGCATCCCCACCCAACGCGCGCTGCTGATGCTGAGCGTGGCGGTGCTCTGCATCTTGTCCGGTCAGCGCTG
>BBFD01000337.1 GCA_001313065.1 Silvimonas sp. JCM 19000 | reverse complement strand
CGGTGCCGAAATATGATGGGCATCCGAGCTTTCGCCCCACCCCGCTACGCGCACAGTGGCCGGGGTTTTGCTCAGCACCAGCAAAGCGGCGGCCTCGCCCAGATTAATGCCGCGCCGGTTGACCGAAGACGGCAAACACACGCCGGGCGCAATCGACTCAATCGAGCCAAAGCCCGCCACGGTAAACCGCGCCAGGGTGTCGGCACCGCCCACGATGACCACATCGGCCACCCCGTGTTGCAGCAAACGTGCGCCAGCGGCAATGGCCTTGGCCCCCGAAGTGCACGCCGTCGAAATACAATACGCCGGGCCGCTCACGCCCAGTTCGTGCGCCAGCAGCGCCGCGGGTGAGCCCAGCTCTTGCTGACGATAGTGGAAGTCCGCTGGCAAATCGCCCTGCTCCACCCACATCCGCATCGCGTCTTCGCCATGCGCAATGCCGGAAGTGCTCGACCCCATCACGATAGCCACCCGCTCGGGTGCAACCTCACGCATCAGCGCATCCAGCGTCGGGCGGATTTGCGCCAGAGCCGCCAGCAGCATGGCGTTATTGCGCGAACGCAACGGCAGCGGCAAATGCGCAACCGAAGGCAGCTCGGCATCGACCTGGCCCAGCACCAGCTCGCGTTGCGGGCTATAAGCGGACGTCGCACGCAGGCCCGGGCTGACGCCCGCGAACAGATGCTCGCGTATGTCTTCCAGCGTGTTGCCCAGGGCGCACAGCGCGCCGACCGCGTTGATATAACAAGTCATTCCACGTCGCTCGAAGTAATGGTGAGCGTGTAATACAGCTGATGATGGTGCAGCACCGCCTGGCCTTGCCAGCGGTCGGGCTGGTCGTAATGGATATCGACCGCCACCGCGTCATCACGCCACAGCGTGCGGCTGTCCGCCGTGTCTTCCACGCGCCAGCCCGGCGGTAAAGCGGCAGCCAGCGCATCGTGCGCGGCGTAGATCACTAATAGATCATTCAGGATGCGTTGCGGCGGCAGCTTCATGCCGGGCATCAATTGCGCATCAAGATGCTTTCCATCGTAGTTCAGCGTGGCCAGGCGTACGCCCATGGCGCTGCTGATCATGGTCAGTTGTTGCGGCTCCAGCTGCAGCACCGATTCCATTACCGCGCCGCCGGTGGGCCAGCTGATCTGCGTTTGCTGCTGCAGCGTACGTGGCGTGCCGAGCGCGGCGGGGGCGATCTGCAGCAGCGGCAGATCGCGCGTCAGCCAGCTGGCGCAGCCGCCGAGCGGCAGCAATATACAGAGCAACAACAGCAATCGCACAGCGCGCAGCATCAGCCATCACCGCCGCATCAAGGGCTGCCAGCCAACGCTCCGGCGCGCGCACGCACGGGTTGCTTTCGTCCCAGGCGTAGCCAGCCAGAATGCTGGCGATCATGCGACGGATTTCCTCGTTCTTGCCTTTGTAATAGATCAGTTTCTGAAAGCGGCCATCGTACCAGGCGGTCACAAAGGCGCGGAAGGCATCCACGCCGCGCTTGAGCGGTACGGCGTAGTCGGCTTCCCAATCCACGGTTTCGCCATCCAGCATGCGGCCCAGCGCTTTGGCGGCCAGGCTGGATGAGGTCATGGCGATGGTCACGCCGGATGAAAATACCGGATCGAGAAACTCGCCCGCATTCCCCAGCAAGGCAAAGTTTTTTGCCGTACAAGGATTTGACGTTGGCGGCATAGCCCGTGATCTGGCGCACCGGAGTGTCCCACACCGCATCCGCCAGCAAGGCTTTGAGGTTGGGCGCTTCATGGACCAGCGTTTGCAGGCGGGTCAGCTCATCGCCCTGGTATTGCGCCAGGAAGGCGGGCTCGGCCACCACCCCTTGTGAACAGCGGCCATTGCTGAACGGGATGGTCCAGTACCACACCGCCTCGTGCTGCGGGTGGGTGGTGATGATGATCTTGTTGCGATCAAACGAGCCAGGCGCGGTGCGGTCTTCAATGTGCGTGAACAAAGCGCCGCGCACGGGGAAGTTCGACGGGGTTTCCAGATCAAGCAAGCGCGGCAACACGCGACCAAAGCCGCTGGCATCCAGCACAAAGCGCGCTTCAACCCGATATTGCTCACCACTGGCGTTGTCTTTGACGGTCAACGCCGGCTGCTCGCCGTTCACGTCGGCCGCCAGCACGGTTTGTTGATAGCGGAATTCAGCGCCGGTGCGGGCCGCGCCATCGGCCAGTACTTTATCGAACGTGCCGCGTTGCACTTGATAGGTGGTGCCCCAACCGGGCGTCCACTTTTCGCGAAAATCAAAATACGTGGTCTCGGTGGCGCCACGGGCAAAGGTAGCGCCGTTCTTGTACTGGAAGCCGGCCTCGACCACGTCCTGCAGCAATCCGGCTTCTTCGATATAGGCCATGCTTTGCGGCAACAGGCTTTCGCCTATCGAAAAGCGCGGAAACGTCTCGCGCTCCAGCACCAGCACGGCACGGCCCTGCTGGCGTAACAAGGCCGCGGCAATGGCGCCGGAAGGGCCAGCGCCAATGATCACAACGTCAGTGGTTTCAATGCGGGACATGAGACAGCGACAGCCTTTAATCAGGATGAGATGAGAGCCGGAACAACGGGGCCAGCAGCCAGACCAGCCCGATGCCGCTCAGCGTGGCCAGGCCAAACGCGTGCAGCGCGGGGGTATGGCTCAACGCCAGCAAACCAAACGACAGCAAAGTACACAGCGCCGCCAGCGTCACCGCCAGCCAGACGCGCCCGTCATGCGGATGCTCCAGCAAAAAGATGCCGTAATCCATGCCCATGCCCAGGACCAGCAACAGGGTCACGACGGTCAGCAATTGTACGGGCGCTCCGAGCAAACCCAGTAACGCCAGCGTCAATAGTGTGGCGATTGCGGGAGGCAGCAATACCCGCCATGCCTGGCGCCGATATCTGAGGCTCAGCACGATAAAGCTCAAGACATAGGCGCCAATGAGCACCTGAGTCAGCAGCACGCGATAGCGCGTCATCAGGCGCGAGATATCCGCCACCTTGTCCACCCACGTCACGCCACTCAGCCGTAGTTGCGCCAGTTCGCCGCTGACGGCGTTGTTATTCAGACCCTGCAGCAAGACCACGCTGGCATAGCCCTGGCCCTGCTGGCCCAGCCACAGATAGGACGTGGCTTGTGCCGCGGGCGAGCTTATCCAGGCGGCAAAAGTCAGCAGCGGCGCGGGCTGGCGCTGTTGCGCGGTCCAGGCCGGTTCCAATCCGATCTGCCGGCCACGCCTTCGAGCAATCCCGGCACGTGATCGATATGCGCTTGTCGCCATGCTGCATTGGCACGTTGTTGCGCCACCGAGGCAGCCAGCGCTGATGCGTTCGGCCCCCGCCAGCTTGCCCTGCGCAATAAACGGCGCCAGCCGTGCCGCCAATGCTTCTTCCCGCTGCAGCACTTGCTCCGGCGTGTCGCCTTGCACGATAAACAATTGCGCCGGACTGGGCAGGCCCATCACACGGCCGATATCAATCTGTTCTTTGAGTAAACCGGCATCAATGCCAGACAGCGCACGGATATCGTCGGAAACCTGCAAGCGGCTAAGGCCGACCCCCAGTAGCAGCAGCAAAGGCAGGCCCAACCAGGCGTGACGTTTGCCCAGGCGTGGCCAGTGTTTCAACGACTGGCTGATGCAGCGGCTCAAGGGCGTGGCGGGCAAGTTGCGGCTGGCCAGCAGCGGAAACCACAGCATCACGCTCAGCCACGCCGCCACAATGCCGATCACGGCAAAGGCGGCCATTTGCGCCAGACCGGGAAACGGCGTCAGCGCCAGTCCCAGATAACCCAGCGACATGGTGCAGACCGCCAATGCCATGCCCGGCAATAGCCGGCGATAGCGCGTTGGCACCGGCGTGTCGTTGTCGATGCTGGAAGCCAGCGCCAGCAAGCTGTAATCGACCGCGACGCCGACCAGGCTGGTGCCGAACACCAGCGTCAGCATATGGATATGGCCGTAAATCTGCAGCACCAGCGCCGTGCTGACCAGGCTGCCTACTGCCACGGACAAGGCTGCCAGCGCCACCGGGCGCAGACCGCGGAAAGCCAGCAGCGCCAGTAACAACACGCCCAGGGTGGAGCCGACGCCTATGGTCGACATCTCAGATTTAGCGCCGCGTGCGGCGGTCGCTGCGTGCAGGATGACGCCAGCCCGGCGCAATTCCACCTCGGGATACTGTTGCTTGAGCCGTGCTGCGGCCGCTTCCAGCCCGTTCAGCACGTGTTCTTGCAACCCCAGCGAAAACGCACTGCCCTGCAGCGTATACGGCAGCACCACGTAATTGATGCCGCGATCACTGGCACGCAAGTAGCCATCGATGGGCCGCACTTTGTTGGCGCCCGCCAGGCTTTGCAGCCAGTTGGCGTACAAGCCAAACGGATCATCCTGCCACGCCAGCGGGCT
>BBFD01000336.1 GCA_001313065.1 Silvimonas sp. JCM 19000 | reverse complement strand
ACCCCTCAAAGTGATTGCCAGAGACTGCGATCCTGGCACGCGGCTTTGAGTGGTGGGTCTTGACCCACCCTATGCCACACGGCTGGGCTTACAGCCCTGCCAGGCACAGATACTTGAGTTCCAGATAATCTTCGATGCCATAGCGCGAGCCTTCGCGGCCCAGGCCCGATTGTTTGACGCCGCCAAAGGGCGCGACCTCGGACGAAATAATCCCCGCATTGATCCCGACCATGCCGTATTCCAGACCTTCCGCCACCCGGAAAATCCGGCCCAGATCACGCGTATAGAAATAGCTGGCCAAGCCAAACTCGGTGTCGTTGGCCATGGCGATGGCTTGTTCTTCCGTCTCGAATTTGAACAAGGGCGCCAGTGGGCCAAAGGTTTCTTCACGCGCCACTTTCATGTCGGCGGTCACGCCGGTCAGGATGGTGGGCTCAAAGAACGTGCCGCCCAGGACGTGGCGTTTGCCGCCGGTGAGCACCTGGCGCCTTTGCCGGTGGCATCGGCGATATGTTCTTCAATCTTGGCGATGGCTTTGTCATCGATCAGCGGACCTTGCGTCACGCCGTCATCCACACCGTTGCCCACCTTGAGTGCGTTGACTGCCGCTGCCAGCTTCTGCGCGAAAGCATCGTAAACGCCAGCCTGCACCAGCAAGCGATTGGCACACACACAAGTCTGGCCACTATTGCGGTATTTGCTGGCGATGGCGCCTTGCACCGCGGCATCCAGATCGGCATCGTCAAACACAATAAACGGCGCATTGCCGCCCAGTTCCATCGACATTTTCTTGATGGTGGGGGCGCTTTGTTCGATCAGTTTGGCCCCGACTTCGGTGCTGCCGGTAAAGGTGATTTTGCGCACGATGGGGCTGGCGGTCAGCTCGCCGCCGATTTCGGTGGACGAGCCGGTCAGCACATTAAAAAAAATGCCTGCCGGTACACCCGCGCGCTCGGCCAGCACGGCCAGCGCCAGCGCCGACAGCGGTGTTTGCGTGGCTGGCTTCAGCACCATCGGGCAACCTGCTGCCAAGGCCGGGCCGACCTTGCGCGTGATCATTGCAGCGGGGAAATTCCACGGCGTGATCGCGGCGGTCACCCCAATCGGCTGCTTTAACACCAGGATGCGCCGGTCGTTGCTGGGCGGCGCAATGATATCGCCTTCGATGCGGCGGGCTTCTTCGGCAAACCATTCGATGTAACTGGCGGCGTAGGTGATTTCGCCGCGCGCTTCGCTCAGCGGTTTGCCTTGTTCGGTGGTCAGGATCAGTGCAGATCATCGACATGGGCCAGCATCAAATCATTCCA
The DNA here is from genome assembly GCA_001313065.1 of Silvimonas sp. JCM 19000. The sequence continues at coordinate 3,096 of BBFD01000336.1, read as the reverse complement.
CTTGCGCAGGATCTGCGCGCGTTCCTTGGCCGTTTTGCTACGCCAGGCCGGCCATGCGGCCTGGGCGGCTTCGATGGCGCGCCGCGTTTCTGCCTGACCCAGTTTGGGGATGTGGGCGATGATCTCGCCGGTGGCCGGATTGGTGACCGGCACGGTTTCGTGATTATCGGCGTCGATCCACGCACCGTTGACATAACATTGCTGCCGCAGCAGGGACGGGTCTTTCAATTGCATGGCGTTACTCCTTATGCGGTCGGGGATCAGGCGTAGGACGCTGCGTTTTGCAGTGCCTGGCTCAAAATACCCAGACCTTCTTCGAATACATTTTGTTCGATGGTCAGCGGAAACAAAAAAGCGCAGCACGTTGGAATACACGCCGCAGCTCAGCAGAATCAGCCCGCGTTCCAGCGCATAGGTCTGCACCGCTTTGGCAAAGGCGGCGTCGGGCTTGCCGCTGGCGGGATCAAGAAATTCCGCAGCAATCATTGCGCCCAGGCCGCGCACTTCGGCCAGTTGCGGCACCGCCGGTTTCAGCTCATTCAGCGTGGCCACCAACTGCTCGCCCAGGGTCTGGCCGCGGGCGGGCAATGCATCGTGTTGCATCAGGTCGAGTACCGCATGCGCTGCAGCAATCGCCAGCGGGTTACCGGCATAAGTGCCACCCAGACCGCCTGGCGCGGGTGCATCCATCAACTCGGCGCGGCCGGTTACCGCCGACAGCGGATAACCACCGGCCAGCGACTTGGCCATGGTCATCAAATCGGGCACGACGGCGTAGTGCTGCATGGCAAACAGCTTGCCGGTGCGGCCAAAGCCACTCTGGATTTCATCGGCGATCAGCACGATGCCGTGCTCGTCACACAGGCTGCGCAGCGCTTGCATGAATTCGGGCGGGGCCACATAGAAACCACCTTCGCCCTGCACCGGTTCCAGGATGATGGCCGCCACGCGTTTGGCTTCGATGCTGGTCTTGAACAGATCATGCAAAGCCTGCAGCGACTGCTCGACCGTCACGCCATGCAGCGCATTGGGGAAGGGCGCGTGATACACCTCGCCGGGAAACGGCCCGAAGCCGATCTTGTACGGGGCCACTTTGCCGGTCAGCGCCATGCCCATCATGGTGCGGCCATGAAAGCCACCGGCAAAGGCGATTACGCCGCTGCGGCCGGTGGCGGCGCGGGCAATCTTGATGGCGTTTTCGACGGCTTCGGCCCCGGTCGAAAAGAAGGCGGTTTTTTTTGGCATGGTCGCCCGGTGTGATCTGGTTCAGACGCTCGGCCAGTTCCACATACGACGCATACGGCACCACCTGATAACAGCTGTGCGTAAACGCTTCGAGCTGCGCTTTGACCGCCGCGGTGATCACCGGATGGGCATGGCCGGTATTGAGCACGGCAATGCCGCCAGCAAAGTCGATATAACGATTGCCTTCCTCATCCCACAGCTCGGCGTTCTGAGCGCGGCTGGCAAAAAAACGGCGCCATCACCCCCACACCACGCGGGGTGGCAGCGTTTTTTTGCGGGCAAGCAGTTCAGCGTTACGTGACATGGTTGTTTCTCCGGGGAGCCGTGCTCTGGATGTGAAGGAATGAGCGCAATGGTGTAGGCTTTCGGTTCCTGACAAAAGAGCCATTTTCTACCTGTATGGGGAACCACTTTGCGTACTGCCCTGTTATCCGACTGGTTGGCCCATCGCATCGATAAAGCCGATGTGGCGCCCTTGTATCGCCAGCTACAAGACGCGCTACGCCAGGCCATCCTGCTGCACGAACTGGCGCCGGGGCGCAAATTGCCGTCATCGCGGCTGCTGGCCGCCGAGCTGGGCATAGGCCGCAATACCGTCATCCAGGTCTACGAACAACTGGCGCTGGAAGGCTATGTCCAGGCGGGCACCGGCAGCGGGACTTTCGTGGCCGATAGCACGCCCGATACCCGTTTTGCCGGGGTGACTCTGCCGCAACCCACGGCATCAACCGAGCCATTGTCGGCACGCGGGCGTCGCTTGCTTAATGCGGCCGGGGTATCGCGCCGGCAGTGGGGTGCATTTGTGCCGGGCGTGGCAGATGTCACGCGCTTTCCCACCGATGTCTGGGGCCGGTTGCAATCGCGGCGCATGCGCAATCTGCAACCCGAATTACTCAGCTACGCACCACCCGGCGGGCATATGCCGCTGCGCGAAGTGCTGGCCGAATATCTGCGTAGCGCACGCGGCGTGCGCTGCCATGCCGAGCAAGTCATCATCACCACCGGCATCCATCAGTCCGTCGATCTGGCGGTGCGTTTGCTCAGCGATCCGGGCGACGAAGTCTGGACCGAAGACCCGTGTTACTGGGGCGTGCGCAGCGTGATGCAGGCATCCGGTCTGCAACTGCGTTCGATCGCTGTGGACGCCGAAGGTATCAACCGACCGAGGCCGATCTGGCGCGCCCGCCGCGCATGATGCTGGTGACGCCATCGCATCAGTATCCCTTGGGCATGGTAATGAGCCTGGCGCGCCGCCGCATGTTGCTGGAGTACGCGCGGCAGACACAAAGCTGGATTATCGAAGACGATTACGACAGCGAATTCCGCTACGCCAGCCGCCCGCTCGGCGCCTTGCAGGGCATGGATGAAGCCGATCGCGTCATCTATGTCGGCAGCTCGGCAAGATTCTCTATCCCGGTCTGCGCGTCGGCTATATGGTGGTGCCGCCCGCCTTGGCCGAACCATTTGCCTTGGCGCTGGCTGAGTTGTTTCGGGAGGGCCAATCCTTGCAGCAAGCGGTGCTGGCCGACTTTATCGAGCAGGGCCATTTCGGCGCGCACATCCGCCGTATGCGCCATGTTTACGGGCAACGGCGCGAGCTGTTGATGCATGCGATTGCCGCGCATTTCGGCGCCGACTGGCCGGTGCATGGTGACGAAGCCGGGCTGCATCTGGTGCTGAGCTTGCCCGATCACATTGACGACCAGATGATTGCCCATGCCGCGCTGGCGGCAGGCATCGCCACACGCCCGCTCTCGGCCTATTACAGCGGCGGCGCGGCGCGGCAAAAAAAAGGCTTGTTATTGGGCTACGCCTGCGTGCCGGATGAAGAAATCCCGCGTGCGTTTGCCG
>BBFD01000335.1 GCA_001313065.1 Silvimonas sp. JCM 19000 | reverse complement strand
GTGCTTGCAACCTCGGCCGCGTCCCCCGGCCACAACAGGGCCAAGGCGGACGGTGGCACCTCGGCGGGCATCGCCGTCACGCTGCGCGCCTGCATGCGCAGTCCCAACACCGCTTCAACGGCTTTGCCCCACGGCGCAGTGATATTCAACGATTCAAACAAAGGTGCGGCGTCGGCCAGACCCGCATCGCGTAGCCAGGATTGCAGCACCGCATCGTCCACCGGCGCGGGCAGGCTTTCCAGCGCATGGATGCGCGCCTGTACACCGGTGTATTCGCGTTGCAGCTGGTCGCGGGCCGCGTTGGCGTCCTGCGTGTGTTGGCGCGCGTCATCAAGCGCCAGTTCGGTGTCGGCCAGCGCCAGTTGCTGGCTTTCCAGCGCCAAAGCGGCGTCTTCCAGTCGCTCGGCCAGTGCGTCATTGCCCTCTGCCGGAGCCAGCCGGGACAACTCCAGCTGCAGCCGGTCACGCCGCGTTTTTTTTAGCGCCTCGGCATTGCGCACATGGTTGGCGGACTGCTGTTGCGCCAGTTGCAGCGCATTACGCGACTGTGCCAGTTCGTCGCGCACTTGCTCAAAGCGTTGCTCGGCCTCGCGTTGCGCTTGCTCCAGCTCGGGCAAACGCAAGGTCTCTTCTTCCAGCGCCATCGCGGCCGCTTCGGCGGCCAGGCTGGCGTCTTCTTGCTGGCGCGTCCACTCGCTGTGCTCAGCTTCGGCCTGGCGTGACGACTGCTCGATGCGGGCGAGCTCTTGTTTCGCGGCGTCAAAATCTTGATTGAGGCGGTCGCGATTCTGGCGCAAATGCAGCAATTGCTGCTCCAGCCGCGCCACAGCGGCATTGGCGTCGTACAACTCGGCCTGCGCGCTGTGCACGCTGTCGCTGGCGCTGAAATGCGTTTCGCGCAAGGTTTCCAGCGTGGCTTCGGTGGCGCGTAATTCGGCGATCTGCCCATCCAGCGCAGTTTGCGCCAGATCGATATCGCGCCGCGCATGCTCCACGTCGCGGGCCGCATCCAGCTTGCGTTGCAGCGCCAGCAGATTCTGCTTTTCGACGATGGTTTCTTTTAGCGTATTGAATTGCGCCGCCACGGCAGCCTGGGCATCGAGTTTCTCGATCTGCGCAGTCAGCTCGCGGCGAATATCGTCCACGCGCTCAAGGTTGTCGCGGGTATCGGCCAGACGGGTCTCGGTTTCGCGGCGGCGTTCTTTGTATTTGGAAACGCCCGCCGCTTCTTCCAGAAAGTGGCGTAATTCTTCGGGCCGCGCTTCGATAATGCGCGAGATCATGCCCTGCTCGATGATGGCGTAACCGCCCTTGCCCACACCGGTGCCGAGAAACAGATCGGTAATATCGCGCCGCCGTACCGGCAGCTGATTGATGTAATACGAAGATTCGCCCTGCCGCGTCAGCAGGCGCTTGATCGAGATTTCGGCGTACTGGCTCCACTGGCCTGCCGCCAGCCCGGCGCTGTTGTCAAACACCAGTTCCACCGACGCGCGCGACACCGGCTTGCGCCCACCGGAGCCATTAAAGATGACGTCCTGCATCGATTCGCCGCGCAATTGCTTGGCCGAAGATTCGCCCAGCACCCAGCGCACCGCGTCTATCACATTGGATTTGCCGCATCCATTGGGCCCGCATACCGCCACCAATTGCCCAGCCACGTGGATGACCGAGGGGTCAACAAACGATTTAAAGCCGGCAAGTTTGATGTGGGTCAGGCGCACGGAGTCTGGGGGGCAAAATAAAGCGGCAAGTGTAGCAGACGCACCGCCTGCCGCAGTATGCGGCGGTGCGCCGCTACGCCGCGAGGGGCTCAATCGTTCTGGATTACGATTTTGGGGAATTTGGCGGAGAAATCCTGCGCCCGCAAAGCCACTTTCGCCGCCACTTTGCGTGCGATGCTTTGATAGATCTGCGCCACCTGGCCACCCGGCTCGGCCACCACGCTGGGCTTGCCCGCATCGGCATGCTGGCGGATGGACAAGGCCAGCGGCAACTGGCCGAGCAAATCAACGCCATAATCCGCGCACATGGCGGCACCGCCGCCTTCGCCAAAGATCGGCTCGGCATGGCCGCAATTGCTGCAGATATGCACCGACATGTTTTCGACGATGCCGAGTATGGGCACGCCAACCTTCTCGAACATCTTCAGGCCCTTGCGTGCATCCAGCAGCGCAATATCTTGCGGCGTGGTCACAATCACTGCGCCCGTCAGCGGCACTTTCTGCGACAAGGTCAGCTGGATGTCACCGGTACCTGGCGGCAAATCGATAATCAAATAATCCAGGTCCTGCCATAGCGTGTCGTTCAGCAGTTGCTGCAGCGCCTGCGTCACCATCGGACCGCGCCAGACCATGGGCTGTTCGGTATCGATCAGGAAGCCGATCGACATGGTTTGCACGCCGTGACTAAGGATGGGCTCGATATGTTTGTTGTCCGGTGAGCTGGGACGCTGATCGGCCACACCCATCATGGTGGGCTGCGACGGGCCGTAGATGTCGGCGTCGAGCAAGCCCACGCGTGCGCCTTCGGCCGCTAGAGCCAACGCCAGGTTGACCGCCGTAGTCGACTTGCCCACCCCGCCCTTGCCACTGGCCACCGCGATGATGTTCTTGACCCCCGGCAACAGCGCTACGCCACGTTGCGCCGAATGCGACACGATCTGCCAGCTCACCCGCACCTCAGTGCCGCTCACCCCTGGCAGGGCCCGCAGCGCGGTTTCGATCTGCTGCTGAATGATGCCGGTCTGCGATTGCGCCGGGTAACCCAACACCACTTCCATGCTGGCGACACCGTGCTCGAATCGCAGGTTCTTGACACTGCGGGTGGACATAAAGTCCTTGCCCGTGTTCGGGTCGATCAATGCTGCGAGCGTGGCCTGGAGGGTGTTTAGATCAGACATGTGCAATTACCGGAAAAAAAGAAGAAAGGTACTGCCAGCGCACGCGGCGCACGGCAACGGATTTTAGCGCAGATGGGGCTGTGCGCTGTAACTATCAAGCGTGTTTCTGCTGACAAGCAGTGCGCGTGCAAAGGCTAAATCAGAAAGCTGATAGCGTAATTATCAAATTAAATTTAATCGAATTGAAATTTATAAAAGACAATTACAAAAAAATAGAAATATTATTTTGCCGAGATTGCACGACATCAATAATGACAAGGCTATTAGCCCAAATGCCCGAGTTGCTTTAATATCCCGACACAGCGCATAAGCAGGTAACCCGGCTTTTATAAACTAAAGGAACAGGTTCTCATTGTGCAATCCAGCCTGAAAGTAATTATCGCGGACGACCATCCCATTGTTTTATTGGGCCTTGAGCAAACGCTTGCGCGCATTCCCTTCATCAAGCGGGTGAGCAAAGCGCATGACGGTCGCCAATTAATCCAGATGCTGCATGAAGATATGCCAGATTTAATAGTCAGCGATTATTCAATGCCAGGCGCCGATACGCCCGATGGCCTGATTTTATTCAGGCACATCCGACGGCTGGCGCCGCAATGCAAGCTGATCATTCTGACTATGCTCGATAACGTGGCATTTATTGAAAGCATGCTTAAATCGGGCGCCGACGGCGTGATGAACAAGCAGGACGATCTGGCCGATCTGGCCGAGGCCATCCAGTCGGTGATGGTGGGCCGACAATATCTGGGCCGCAGCGTCTTGCATGCCAGAGCGCTGGCGGGGCAAATGCCGGACGAAGAAACCGGCGGTTTGCGCACGCTCAGCCAGCGCGAGCTGGAAGTCATGCGGCTCTACGCCACCGGGCGTTGTATCACCGAGATTGCGCAGCAGCTGAACCGCAGCGTTAAAACCATCAGCCATCAAAAGAAATCGGCGATGGAAAAGCTCGGTGCACGCAACGACATGGAGTTGTTCCAGTTGGCGCGTGAGCTGCATCTGATCGTGTAACGCCAGCCACAAACACAAAACGCCCGACATGGGCGTTTTGTGTTGCTGCTTCAGTCTGGCTGCTCAGCGATTGCGCATAAAGTCGGCGGTGCGAAAAAAAACGCGTCTTCCAGATGGTCGCGCAATGCCGGGTCGAGATGCAATTCGTCCATCGCGCTATACATGCACAGCAGCCACTGATCGCGCGCATCTTCATCCACCGCAAAGGGCAGATGGCGGGCGCGCAACATCGGATGGCCGTATTTTTTTCGATATATAGCGATGGGCCACCCAGCCAGCCCGACAAAAAAACTCGAACAGCTTTTGCCGAATCAGCGTGGTGTCTGTGCTGTGCATGGCGTGCAAGCTGGCCGTGCGCGGGTCGCTGGCCATCAGATCGTAGAAGCGATCCACCAACTGACGCAGCACGGCTGCGCCGCCGAGCATTTGATACGGTGTCAGTGCTTGCAAAGCAGGATCGACAGCGTCACCCATGCTTATTCGCCTTTGACCGGG
>BBFD01000334.1 GCA_001313065.1 Silvimonas sp. JCM 19000 | reverse complement strand
CCCCGGTTGCATGGCGGTGGGCGTGGCGCGTAGCGCTTCAATAAACAGCACTTCCAATAGCCGCGCCAGGATCACCTCACGCGCGGCGCGGTCCTGGCGTGATTCTTCGCCCACCAGTTGCACCAGCGTGGCCAGGCGTTTTTTTCGGCGCGCACGTGGATGAGTTGCGGCAGCAGCGACACCAGCAAGGCGGCGTCGGGCGAGCCCAGTTGGCAATGCCCGATCAACATCACGGCGTCGGGCTGATCGGTCTCGGGGCCGATGCGGAATTTGCCGTCGCCCATCGCGATCGGCACGGTGGCGGGCGTATCAGTGGCAGGGGTTCGACGCTGCCATTGCTAAAGCCATGCGCGGCCGGAATCAGCACAAAGTCATCGGCTTGCAAGGTCACCGGCGCGTGGCCGTCCACCTGCAACAAACAACTGCCTGCCAGCACCACGCAATAAAAAAAGGTTGGCCGCTTTCTTCGCGCCTTACCCGCCAGGGCCCGCTGGCGCTGACCATTTTTTGAGAAAGTGGCGCTGGGCTGTAATAGCGCCACGACATCAGATAGCGGATCGCTCATTGTCGGACTCTGGCTAAAGAATGGTGGATTCCTGATTGTAGTTAATCCGGTCAGTGGGGGCTATTGTTACGTCATTGCCTAACCCACTGGAGTATCCGCAATGAAGACCGTTTTGATTACTGGCTGCTCGTCCGGCTTTGGCCTGGAAACCGCGCGTTATTTTCTGGAGCGCGACTGGAATGTGATCGCCACCATGCGCACACCCAACGCCGACGTGCTGCCCCAATCCGAGCGCCTGCGCGTATTGGCGCTGGATGTAACGGATGCCGCCAGCATCGCCGCCGCGGTGCAAGCGGCAGGCCCGATTGACGTGTTGGTCAATAACGCCGGCGTTGGCATGCTGGGCGCGCTGGAAGGCCAACGCATCGACCATGTGCGTGACATCTTTGAGACCAACACCATCGGCACCATCGCCATGACGCAGGCCGTGCTGCCGCAATTTCGCCAACGTCAGTCGGGCGTGGTGATTAACGTAACCTCCAGCGTCACGCTTAAATCGCTGCCTTTGCTGGCGGTGTACACGGGCAGCAAAGCGGCGGTAAATGCGTTTACCGAATCGCTGGCGCTGGAACTGCAGCCCTTCAATATCCGCGCGCATATTGTGCTGCCAGGCCGTGCGCCAGAAACCAGCTTTGGCCAGAACGCGCAGCCGCGCATGCAAGGCTCGATTCCTGACGCGTATGCACCGCTCGCACAATCCATCTTTGCCGAATGGGCCAAGGCGGAAGGTCCGGTGACTTACGCCAAAGACGTGGCAGAAGCAGTCTGGCGTGCCGCCACCGATGCCAGTAGCCCGATGCGCATCGCCGGTGGGGCGGATGCGCAGGCGCTGTTGCCCCTTGCCTGACGCGGCTAGGCCATGCCGCTGCCGCCGTCAGATTGCTGAGTGGTACTCATCAGTCTGTGCAGCGGCTGCGGGATTGTTGCGCCAGCGCGTGCCTTCTAGACTGCATGTCGAACCCGGAATTTTTTTTCGACAGTAAAAAAAAGGACACGCAGCATGAGCAGCAATATCGCAGGCAAAGTGGTTGTATTAACCGGCGCAGCGCAGGCCTGGGCCAGGCGACCGCGCGGCATCTCAGCGCCTTGGGTGCGACCGTGGTGCTGGGCGCACGCCGCGCTGATCGCATCAATACACTGGCCGCAGAGATCAATGCCCAAGGCGGCAAAGCGCTGGCCCTCGTCACCGATGTCACGCAATTTGCCCAAGTGCAAAACCTGGTCGATACCGCCGTCAAAACCTATGGCCGCATCGACGTGATGCTTAACAACGCGGGCTTGATGCCGCATTCGCCGCTGGAACGGCAAAAAAGTGGCGGACTGGGACCAGATGGTCGACGTCAATATCAAGGGTGTGCTGTATGGCATCGGCGCAGCGCTGCCGCATATGAAGGCGCAAATGGCGGGGCACATCATTAATGTGTCGTCGGTGGCAGGCCACAAAGTGCGACCGGGCAGCGCCGTGTATGCGGCCACCAAGGCGGCGGTGCTGATGTTCTCGGAAGGGCTGCGCCAGGAAGTCAAACCGTACAACATCCGCACCACGGTTATTTCGCCGGGCGCCATCGATACTGAGCTGCCCACCAGCATCAGCGAAGCCGATGTGGCCGAGAACATCAAAAAAGTTTTACGACGAATACGCCATACCCGCCGAGTCGTTTGCGCGCGTAGTGGAATTCGCGATGAGCCAGCCGCCCGAGGTGGATATCAACGAAGTGCTGTTCCGGCCGACGCGGCAGGAGCTGTAACCCTTTGCCCAAAAAAAACCGGGCGCGGCCCGGTTCTTTTTAAATCTTGATGAGCCCGCCCGACTCACGCGGCTACCGACGCAGTCTGCAAATACGGCTCGATATTCTTCAACATACGCGCCACGTATTCGTCTTTCTCGCCCACCGGCGCAACGTAATGCGTGGCGCTGATTGCCTCATCCACGCCGTGCAAGCGGGCAATCATCCATGCCGCCAGATATTGCGACGCCATGCAGCCGCCCGCCGTCGCCACATTGCCATGCGCCACAAATGGTTGGTTCAGCACCTGCACGCCCGCTTCTTGCACCCACGGTTTGGTGGTCAGATCGGTACAGGCCGGCACGTCATTCAACAACCCCAGTTTGGCCAGGATCAGCGCGCCCGAGCATTGCGCACCGAGCAACTGCCGTGCCGGGTCCAGGCGCAATTGCGCCATCAATTCGGCGTCAGCCACCACTTGCCGCGTCAGCATGCCGCTGCCGACCAATACGGCGTCGGCCTGCGCCGCTTCCGCCAAAGTGGCTTGCGCTTGCAGCGTGACGCCATTCATCGAGCGAACCTGCGGCGTTGGGCTGGCAATCGACACGCGCCAGTCCGGCTTTTTTTAAGGCGATTGAGTATGCCTAGCGCAATCAGCGAATCGAGTTCGTTAAAGCCTTCAAAAGTCAGGATGGCAACGTGCATGGCATTTGCTCGGCAGGGAAGGAGTGAGCGGCCAGCGTAGCGGGGCGGCCGGGGCTAAGCAATGTCTTAATGCGCCGCGGCCGGCGGGTAAACGTGGAAGCCATCAAACTGCGCTTTACCCAGCGCCACGCCGTGGCTACGCAAAATCAGATAAGCCGTGCTGAAGTGAAAGATGAAATTGGGCAAAGCGTATTGCAGCAAAAAAATCGGCAGATGCCAACTCCACCCACGCCTGGCCCGCTTGATCCCGGATTTGGCGCTCGCGGGCGAAATCAGCCGGGTCCAGCGTGTCCAGCAACTGTTGGGCCAGGGCAATACGCCGCAATAGTCCGGCAAAGCTGCGCTCCGTGGGCGGATGCGGCGGCACTGCTTGCCCGGCCAGGGGCAGGCAGGTACGCGCGACAAAATTGCAGGCAATTTCAATCTGGGTGGCAAACGGCAACATGTCTGGCGCGATACGGGCCTCCAGCAGATCAGCTGCGGGATGGGTGATGGCGTGTTGCTGCGCCAGCGCGAGCAACTGTGCTAACTGCGCCAGATAACGGCGAAAGGTGGGGACGGCGAGGGCATACAGATTAATCGACATGGCGGCTCTGATCGGAGGGGGCAGGCCGCTGCATTCTACGGCCATCCAGCAAAACCAGCCTGCCCTAGCCCCATTGCTTTGGTTGCGAGCAATACGTTCATCAGCCAACCCGGCATCGGCGGCGCTAACGCCTTCATTTTGCTGAATTTGTTTCTATTCTGGTCAGAACTGCATCAGCGTGTAGTTTTTTTACATCGACGGCTCCGTGCAAGGCGGGGTTGCGGTCACGCGTGTGGCAGCAAGGAGGTCTGGCCATGGCACCACACTCGGGCAGCTGCAAAGCAGGCGCGGTGATCGTGTGCCTGGCGTTGGCCGTTGCGGGTTGCACCACGATCCGTCCGCAAATCATCCAGAAAGACCTCGTGTTGAATCAGCCGCCCACCGACCCCGCTTGCGATCGTGCCGCGGCAGGTGATAGCGAACTGGCTTTGCAGATTTGCCAATCCAGTTTGTTGCGCTTGCGTTATCTGGAGGCCGCCGCCGACGAGACCACCTTGCACAACACCATCGGGGCCGGGCTGATTGCCTTGTCGGCGGCGGGCATCTACAAAGGCGTCACCTCCAATAGCGATCACCTGGCGCGGGAGTTGGCGGCGATGGGGCTGACCGGCGCGGCGGCGTATGCGTATGGCAGAACTTTATTTCGCCGACGCGCCAGCATTTGTATATGGCGGGCGCCAGCGCCTTGCTGTGTGCCATCCAGGCGTCGCGACCGTGGCTGTATACGCAAGATGAACAAGACCAGCTCGACACTGCGCTCGACCGTTATCTGCAAGATCAGCGCGCGCTGCAACAGGCGGTGGATGTGGCCACAGCGCTGGCCGACG
>BBFD01000333.1 GCA_001313065.1 Silvimonas sp. JCM 19000 | reverse complement strand
AACAGGGCGCGCCGCTGCACGTGGTGCTGCCTGCGTTGCAGGCCGACGCGACCTTGTTGCCGCTGTTATTTACCGATGGTTTGATTAGCGCGCTGGAGACCGATGATGCTTGCGCTCCGTTTTAACTGGCTGGCGTGGTTATACGCCCGCTTCGAACTCTGTTGTGTCGCGTTGCAACCGGCGTTTGCGCTGGGGGTGCGGCTGTATCTGGCGCGGGTGTTCTGGTTGTCCGGGCTGACCAAATTGCGCAGCTGGGATAGCACCTTGTATTTGTTTACCAGCGAATATCACGTGCCCATCCTGCCGCCCGCGGTCGCTGCGGTGATGGGCGCGGGCGGCGAATTGCTGTTGCCCTTGCTGCTGCTGACGGGGTGGGCAGGGCGCTTTGGCGCCACCGGCTTGCTGATTTTGAATTGCGTGGCGGTGATTTCATATCCAGGCTGGAAGCGATCCAGATCAAGGATCATGTGCTGTGGGGTATCTTGCTGGTTTATCTGATGGTGCATGGCATGGGCGCGTGGTCGGTGGACGGCTGGTGCATGCGGCGCCGTCTGCGCGTACGGGGGCCAGGCACGCAGTGACCACGCAGTTATCTTGGCAACAAGACCACCATTATCTGACCGGGCTGCGGCGCGACTTGCTGCGCTTTGCCCGGCTGCAATTACGCGATGCCGTGGCGGCCGAAGACGCGGTGCAAGAGGCGCTGACGGCCGCGTACAGCGCGCCACAGCAGTTTGGCGGGCAATCGCAACACAAGACGTGGGTGTTTGGCATTCTGCGGCACAAGCTGGTGGATACGCTGCGCGCACGCTATCGCACCATCAACTTGTCGGCGCTGGAGGCGAGATTGAAGGCGAGGCGCTGCTCGACGATTTGTTGTTTAAGGCCAATGATCATTGGGCCGCCGACACGCGCCCGCGGCCGTGGCCCAAGCCGGAAACCGCGCTGGCGCAAAAGCAGTTCTGGCTGTTGTTTGAGCTTTGCCTGAACAACCTGCCGGAAAGCACCGGCCGCGTGTTCATGATGCGCGAGTTTCTCGGGCTGGAAACCGATGAGATTTGTGTGGAGCTGGCGGTGTCAGCCAATCATTGCAGCGTGCTGCTGTACCGGGCGCGGCTCAAGCTGCGCACCTGTCTGACCGAGAAGGGCTACGACGGCGAGGATTGCGATGAGTACGTGTAAAAAAGATCAGCCGGCTGCTGTCGGACGCGCTGGACCGACCCTTACACACCGGCGAGTGGCTGGAGGTGCAGGCGCACTTGCCGATCTGCCGTGGCTGCCGCGGTTACAAGCAGCAGATCAGCGTGCTGCGCGCCGCCGCGCAGCGGGTACGCGGCGAAGAGCCCGAGCCGCGCTGATCAGTTGCCCGGCTTGATCTTCTCGCTGCCCGACAGCACAAAATGCTCACCATGGATGGTGGAGAACATCGATTCCAGATGCTTGAGCGCCGCCCATTCATTGCGGTTGGCGCCGTCTTTTTTTTCGGGCAGTTGTTCCAGGCAGTGCGCCAGCGAACGCGTGATCAGGTTGATCTCGTAGCGTGTCAGATGTGCGAGTTCCATGGCCGTCCCCAGTCGTGAAAAATCGGATTAAAGCCGACCATACGGCGCACTGTTCCAGTCTGTCTGTCGGTGCGCCGTACTTGTTACGTAGGGAATGGCGCGAGCGGTGGCTTGCTACAGCAAGCTCAATCCTGCAGTTGCTGCAGCAGATACAGCCGCTGGTAGATGCCGTGCTCGATGGCCATCAATTCATCGTGGCTGCCCGCCTCGGCGATATGGCCGTGGTTCAGCACGATAATGCGGTCGGCATCGCGGATGGTGGACAAGCGATGCGCAATCGAAATCAGCGTGACCTTGCCTTTAAGCGCATCCAGCGCGCGCTGCACAATCTGCTCGGTTTCGCTGTCGATATGCGAGGTGGCTTCGTCCAGCAACAGTATGCGCGGCTGGCCGGCCAGCGCGCGCGCGATGGCAATCAGCTGCTTTTGCCCGCTGGACAAGCGCGTGCCGCTTTCGCCATATCGGTGTCGTAACCGTTTTCCAGCGACAGGATCAGCTCGTGCACATTGGCCGCGCGGGCGGCAGTTTCGATTTGTTCTTGCGACAAACCGCGACCCATGTCGATGTTTTCGCGCGCGCTGGCCGCCAGCAAAAAAACGGGTCTTGCGGCACCAGCCCCACGCCCGCGCGAAACGCTTCGTCGCTGATGGTCTGCAACGCAATATCGTCGATCGAAATCTGCCCGGCTTGCGGCGTATAAAAACGCAGCAACAGCGATAGCAGCGTGGATTTGCCGCTACCGGTGTGGCCGACGATGCCGTAAAACGCCCCGGCCGGCACATGCAGGCTCAGGTCGTGCAGGATGGTTTGCTGGGTGTTGTAGCCAAAGCGCAGATGATTGAAATTGACCTCGCCGCGCTGGATACGCACATCGCCGCCCGATACCGTGCCGCGCGGTTCTTTCAGCAAATGATTGACGCGCGCGGCCGCCACCACCGCCTGCTGCAACTGGCTGAACTGCAGCATGATCTGGATCAGCGGCTCCACCACGCGCGCGATATAACTGACAAAGGCATACAACACGCCGATTTCCAGCGCGCCAAAGGCCTGCACGCCAAAGCAATAGATCACCAGGCCAGCACCAGCACATTCATCAGATCTAGCGCCGGGCGCAACAGCCAGGCATTGGCCGACAGCTCTTGCAGGCGCGCGCGGTAATGCGCCTGGTTGATATTGCGAAAGCGGCCGGAGAAGCGTGCTTCGGCATTGGCCGCTTGCAACACACTCATGCCCGCAATCGATTCGCCACCTGGGCGTTGATCTCGCTGCGCAGCTCGCGCGCTTGCGCCACCGAGGGCGCGCTCCAGCGCTGATACAACCAGATGATCAACACCACGGCCGGAAACAGCATCAGCACGATGCTCATCAAACGCCAGTCCAGCCACGCCATTGCCAACATGGCGCCGACTATCACAATGCAGCTGTCCAGCATCACGAACAACACCTGCACATACAGCGCTTTAACCGATTCGGTGTCGTTGGTGACGCGGCTGACCAGTTGCCCGGTGATGGCTTTGTCAAAGAACGCCATCGGCAGACGGATGACGTGGCTATACACGTCCTCCCGCAGCCGTTTGACCGAGCGCATGGCCACCCCCGCCATCCGCGTCAGTTGCAGATAACGCAGGATGCTGGCGGCGTAGACACAGGCCAGGCAGCCCGCCAGCAGCAAGGCGATGGCGGTCGGGTCATAGCGATGCGGCAACAGGTAGTTGTCGATAAAGTGTTTGCCGAGCAATGGGGACAAGGCTTCGAGCAAGGCGGCAGCGGCCAGCCAGGCCGTACCTATATATAAGTGGCGACGGTCAGGGCGGGCGGCCTGGTTGAGCAAGCTGACCGCATCGCGACGTTCATTGCGCGCAGCCGTGACCGGCGCTGCGGCTGCGGTCTTAGAGTTCATCGAGGCTGGCCTCCAGTTGTTGATAGCGCCACTGGCTGGCGTACCAACGATTGTTTTCGACGAGCTGGCTATGTACGCCATGCTCGGTAATGCGGCCTTCGCGCAGCACGGCAATCTGGTCGGCATCGGCCACGGCAGACAAGCGATGGCTCACGATAATCACGGTGCGGCCCTGGCGCGCGGCGCGCAGATGCGACAGGATTTGCGCCTCGGTCTGGGTATCCACGGCCGACAAGGCATCGTCCAGCAACAGCAGCGGCGTATCGGCCAGCAAGGCCCGTGCGATGGCGATGCGCTGGCGCTGGCCGCCGGAGAGCGCGACACCTTTTTTCGCCCACCGGTGTTTCGTAACCCATAGGCAAGCGCTGGATGTCGTCATGCACCGCCGCCAGTTGCGCCACGCGTTCGATCTCGGCGCGGCTGGCTTCCGGCTTCACCAGGGCAATGTTTTCGGCGACCGAGGCCGAGAACAGAAATGGCTCTTGCGGCACCCAGCTGATGGCTTCGCGCAGCGTGTCCAGCGTGTAATCGGCCACGGCCACGCCATTCCAGCGGATCTGGCCTTGTTGCATGCCGTACTGCCGCATCAACAAACGCAGCAAGGTGGATTTGCCCGCGCCGGTGGGGCCGACCAGGCCCAGGGTCTGGCCCGGTTGCAGCGTCAGGCTGACCTTGTCCACCGCGGCATCCAGCTGGCCTGGATACTGAAAATGCACCGCATCGAATTCGAGCGTGCCGGCCTGCAGCTGGGCCGTTGCGCCGTGGTCATCCACCGAACGCGCTTGTGCCAGCACCGGCCCCAGCCGACCCCACGCGGCGCGGCCGCGTTCCAGCAAGGACAAGACCCAACCGGCGGCAAACATCGGCCAGATCAGTTGGCCCAGATACATGCTGAAGCTGGTCATCTGGCCGATGGTGAGCTCGCCATGCCAGACCAGATAGCCGCCCACACCCAGCGCGGTAACCGTGGCGGTGCTGAGCGTCAGGCCAACCGCGGGCTCGAA
>BBFD01000332.1 GCA_001313065.1 Silvimonas sp. JCM 19000 | reverse complement strand
CCGTGGCCAACCGCGATGTGGCCGACGCCAGCCTGCCGCAGCCCGGCCACACCGTCACGCTGAACTGGGCGCGGCACGCCATGGTGGCGCTGGAGCAAGCATGAGCATGGCCGCTACTTCTCTCCCCATTGCGCCGATCAAACGGCCGCGCCCCATCCGCTGGATCAGCACCGCCTTGTACCGGCGCAGCACGCTGTATCTGTTGCTGCTGCTGACGCCGCCGTTGCTGTGGTTTGGCGTGGTGTATCTGGGTTCCTTGTTGTCGTTGTTGTCGCAAAGCTTTTTTTACCTTCGACGATTTCACCATGGGCGTCACCCGCGATCTGACGCTCGCCAACTACGGCGCGCTGGTGCGCGACGCCAGCAATGTCGACATCGTGTTACGCACCTTGAGCATGGCGGTGTGCGTTACCGTGGCCAGCGCGGTGCTGGGTTTTCCGGTGGCGTATTACATGGCGCGCTATGCCAGCGGCTGGCGCAAAGGCTTTTTCTATATCGCGGTGATGCTGCCAATGTGGGCCAGCTACATCGTCAAGGTGTACGCGTGGACCGTGATCATGGCCAAGGCGGCGTCATTTACTGGATGGCCACGCGGCTGGGCTTGCTGTCCACGCTGGAAGGCCTGCTGGCGCTGCCGCTGGTGGGCGGCAACTCGCTCAACACCTCGAATATCGGGCGCTTTCTGGTGTTCACCTATATCTGGCTGCCGTTCATGATCCTGCCCATCCAGGCCGCCATCGAACGCATCCCCGGCAATCTGTTGCAAGCCAGCGCCGACCTCGGGGCGCGCCCGGGCCAGACCTTGCGCACGGTGATTCTGCCACTGGCGTTTCCCGGCATAGTGGCGGGCTCGATCTTTACGTTTTCGCTAACGCTGGGCGATTTCATCATCCCGCAACTGGTGGGCCCCAGCGGTTTGTTTATCGGCAATATGGTTTACACCATGCAAGGCTCGGTCGGGAATGTGCCGCTGGCCGCCGCGTTTACCGTGGTGCCCATCGTCATCATCGCCGTCTACCTGACGCTGGCGCGCAAACTGGGAGCTTTCGATGCACTCTGAGCGTAACGCAGATCAAAAAAGCTTCAATCTGGCTGCGTCTGGCGGCGTGGGGCGGATTGGTGTTTCTGCATTTTCCGATCGCGATGGTGGCGCTGTACGCCTTCAACACCGAAACCAGCGCTTTCAGTTTTCCTCCGGCCGGATACACCACGCACTGGTTTGGCGACGCGCTGGCGCGCAGCGATATGCTGGCGGCGGTCGCGCTGTCGCTCAAGGTGGCGGCCTGTGCCACTTTGCTGGCGCTGGTCTTGGGCACCCTGGCGGCCGGCGCGTTGTATCGCCGCAGCTTTTTTGGCAAAGACAGCATCACGCTGATGTTGATTCTGCCCATCGCCTTGCCCGGCATTGTGACCGGCATCGCCTTGTTGTCGGCCATCCGGCTGGCGGGCTTTGAGCCTGGCTTTACCACCATCGCCATCGGCCACGCCACCTTCTGTGTGGTCATTGTTTACAACAACGTGGTGGCACGTTTGCGCCGCACGCCATTCAGCCTGATCGAGGCCTCGATGGATCTGGGCGCGGATGGTTGGCAGACCTTCCGCTATGTCGTGTTGCCGCAAATCGCTACGGCCTTGCTGGCGGGCGGCATCCTGGCGTTTGCGCTCAGCTTTGACGAAATCATCGTCACCACCTTCACCGCCGGGCAAGAGCGCACGCTGCCGATCTGGTTGCTCAACCAGTTGGGCCGCCCGCGGGATGTGCCGATTACCAATGTGGTGGCGATGGGCATCATGTTGCTGACTTCCATCCCCGTTTTTTTGCCGCGTGGTGGCTCACCCGCGACACCGAAAGCACGGCCGGCGCCAGCCGTTGATGGCCCGTTTAATTGAGGACTTGTGGACATGACCATGCAAACCAGGCTGCTGATCAACGGCGAATTCCAGGCCGGGCAGGGCGATATCGAAGACGTACTCAATCCGGCCACCGGTGATGTGGTGGTCAAGGTGGCCGAGGCCTCGCTGGACCAGGTGCAAGCGGCGGTCGCCGCAGCGCAAAAAGCGTTTGCGGGCTGGGCCAGAACCACGCCCAAAGACCGCGCTACCTTGCTGCTGAAGCTGGCCGATGGCATTGAAAGCCGCGCCACTGAATTTGCCCGGCTGGAATCGCTGAACTGCGGCAAGCCGTATCAAGCCGTGCTCAACGATGAAATTCCGGCGGTGGCCGATGTGTTCCGTTTTTTTTGCCGGCGCGTGTCGCACGCAACATGGCCCGTTGGCTGGGGAATATCTGCCCGGGTTTACCAGCATGGTGCGACGCGATCCGCTGGGCGTGGTGGCCTCGATTGCGCCGTGGAATTACCCGCTGATGATGGCGGCGTGGAAACTCGCCCCGGCCATCGCCGCGGGTAACACGGTGGTGCTGAAGCCGTCCGAGCAAACGCCGTTAACCACGCTGAAACTGGCCGAGCTGATCGCCGATCTGTTCCCGCCCGGCGTGGTCAATGTGGTGACCGGGCGGGGCGATACCGTGGGCGCGCCGCTGATCTCGCAGGCGGCCGTGCGCATGATTTCGGTGACCGGCGATGTATCGACCGGCCAGAAGATACTGGAAGCCGCCTCGCGTTCGCTCAAGCGCACGCATCTGGAACTGGGCGGCAAAGCGCCGGTGATTGTGTTTGATGACGCCGACCTGGCCGAAGTGGTGGCAGGCATCCGCACCTTTGGCTATTACAACGCCGGCCAGGATTGCACCGCCGCGTGCCGCATTTATGCCGGCCCCAAAATCTATGACAACCTGGTGGCTGATCTGGCCAGCGCCGTTAGTGGCATCAAATTTGGCGAGCAGCATCTGGAAGGCGTGGAGATGGGCCCGCTGATTTCGGAGCGTCAACGCAGCCGCGTCGCCAGCTTTGTTGAGCGCGCGGCCAGCCAGTCGCATATCGAAATTGCCACGGGTGGCAAGGTTGGCGCGGGCAAAGGCTTTTTTCTATGAGCCGACCGTGATTGCAGGCGCGCGCCAGGACGATGAAATCGTGCGGCGCGAGGTGTTCGGGCCGGTGGTCTCAGTCACCCGTTTTGAGCAGCCGGACGACGCCATCGCGTGGGCCAATGACTCGGATTACGGCCTGGCCAGCTCGGTCTGGACGCGCGACGTCAGCAAGGCAATGCGCGTGGCCGCCGAATTGCAATACGGCTGCACCTGGATCAATACGCACTTTATGTTGTGCAGCGAAATGCCGCATGGCGGCATGAAGCGTTCGGGTTACGGCAAAGATATGTCGGTGTATGCGCTGGAGGATTACACCGTGCCGCGCCACATCATGGCCAAGCTGTAACGGCGCAGCCGCCCGGCAAAGCGCGTCCGGCTCGCAAGCCGGACGCGCCAACCGTACCAGGGTGTGCGCAATCAGGCGGCGTAAACCGCTTCTGGCCGCATTTCGCGCCGGATGATGGGATTGAGGGTTTGCGGCGGCATGGTCGGCGGTGCCAGCAAACCGCGCGCCTGGGCAATCGCCGCCGCTTCGGTGCGGGTGGTGGCCTGCAATTTGCCCAGTATGGCGGCCACATGCGATTTGGCGGTGCCGACTGAAATCCCCAGCATGGTGGCAATCGCCTTGTTGCAGGCGCCTTGTGCCATCACGCCCAGCACATCCAGCTCGCGCCGGGTGAGCGACACGCGCGACAAGCTGTCCACCAGTCGTTGCGACACCGAATCGCAGACATAACGATTGCCGCGCTTGAGCGCCAGCACGCCGCTGACCAGTTCATGCCGCTGGCAATCAGTCAGCACATAGGCATGCACGCCCAGATCCAGCGCCTGGCGTACTTCCCATTCGCGTTCTTGCGCGGTGACGATCATCAGGCGCGGGGCCGAGGTCGGGTAGTCGGACTGGCCGCGCAGGCGCGTCATAAAGGCAATGATGGTGTCGTAATCGCCAACCAGCACATCCACATTGCTAAAGCTGGTCTGGCTGATTTGCTGGGCGTCGCTGCGGGTCAACAACAGGCCGGGCTCTTCGGCCAGCAGGGCCGAGACGCCCGCACCGATGACGGGATTGCGGTGGGCCACCAGTACCCTGATATGCGTTTCTTTGCTCATCTTCGTGCTCCAGATTCAAAAGGCAGTTTGAAATCGTGATCCCTGGCGTGGTCCGTTCCGGTGTCCCGCTCGGGTAAATATCTGTTCGGGGGATGTTCCACACGATATACAACGCAGCGCCATCGCAAATCCCTGTTTGGTGACCCCGCCGGACTACCCGAAAGAGTAGGCGACGGTGCTCAATGCCTATGATCGTCGGGCGAGTGCGACAGCACGATGCGTCGCCCGAACATGCGCGCGTCCACCGACCATGCGCCGGGGCCGAGCAAAGCCAGTACCGCCGCGTTCATGCCGGTGAGCAAGGCCATCGGCAACTGCGGTGGCGTGCACAGCGCCAGCCCGGCCAGTTGCAATAACACCGTCACGCCCGCGCTC